>JANYDP010000032.1 GCA_025363535.1 Verrucomicrobiota bacterium
GCCAGGCGGCGCTGGCGCATTTCGAGATCTGGGCCTATCAGGTGAATCCGCAGCAGGTGGTCGTGGGTGATCCCGTTGATTTCGCGAAACGCCTCGATGGCCGTCAAACGGTGCGGCTCAGTTGAAAACCGGGCCAGCCACCGTTGCCGTTTTGCGGCTGTTAGGATTTGGGTGACAGGGCGACGAGTTCAGTACCCTGCGGTGGCCGGACTGACAATTCCACTCGGCCTGCATTTCTCGCCGCTCGACACCCGGGGCGGCCTTGTCTAATTTTCCCCCGTGAATTTTCTCGTCACCGGTGGTGCCGGTTTTATCGGATCGAATCTCTGCGAGCGTTTGCTGCGTTCGGGACATGCGGTCTGGGCGTTTGACGAGATGAATGATTTCTACGACCCCAAATTCAAACGGCGCAACCTCGCGGAAATCCAGGCGCTCGGGCTGCCGTTTCAATTTGTTCAAGGCACCATCACCGACCGCGCGGCGCTGGACCAGTTGTTCGCCAGCGTGAAGTTCGACCAGATCATCCACCTCGCCGCCCGTGCGGGAGTGCGACCCAGTCTCATTGATCCGGTGCTTTACCAGCGTGTGAATGTGGAAGGCACGGTGAACGTCCTCGAAGCCGCGCGCCACGCCGGCGTCAAAAAAATCACCATCGCCTCCACCTCCTCGGTCTATGGCTTGAATTCCAAGGTGCCGTTTTCGGAAAGTGATCCGATCTTCTCCGCCATTTCCCCATACGCGGCGAGCAAGCTGTGCTGCGAGGCGCTCGGCCATGTTTACCATCACATTTACGGCATGGACGTGGTGATGCTTCGCTTCTTCACCGTCTATGGCCGGCGGCAACGGCCCGATCTGGCGATCTACAAATTCGCCAAGCTCATCACGGCGGGGATGCCGATTCCTGTTTTTGGTGATGGTTCGACGGCGCGTGATTACACTTACGTCGGCGACATCATTGACGGCATCGAGGCCTGCACGCAGAAGGCATTCGGTTACGAAATCTTCAACCTCGGCGAATCGCAGGTGGTGAAGTTGAGCTACCTGATTGAGCTGCTGGAAAATGCCCTTGGCAAAAAAGCCATCATTGACCGCCAGCCCATGCAGCCAGGCGATGTGCCGCTGACTTTCGCCGACATTTCCAAAGCCCGGGCGCGACTGGGCTACAACCCGCACACCAAGATCGAACAAGGCATCCCGTTGTTCGTGGACTGGTTCAAGCAAACCGCTTTTTAATTTTATGCCGCAACTTCCCCAATTCGCCCGCCCGTCCTTCAGCACCGCCGTGAACGAATGGAAAACCATTCTCAACCAATCCAAACTGCCCACGGAACTCGTCTGGATTTTTGACGAGAACCTGTGCTTTGAAAAAGATCCATCCGCCAAAGACGGCTTCAAGCTGGGCTTCCAAACCCAGATCACCCCGCCGCCACTGGATGCGGAACAGATCGCGTTTGCCCACTTTTGCGACTACGAGGCGCGCGTGGTTTTTTATCGCCTGGGTTCGAGCCGGGGAAAGTCCGTCTGCCTGCTGCTCTGCGACGAATGGTTTGAAGCCAAGGGCGAAGGCGAAGGCTTCATCAAACGCGACGACTGGTTGATGTCTTTCCGTCCGGGAGCCGACGGAGAAATCACCGAAGTCACCGAGGAGCCGCGCTGGAAGCAGCGCCTCCTGCGCGACCGCCCACTGCACGATCTGGATTTTTGCATGAGCCTACAGGCCGTTCACGAAACCCTGGCGCACGGCCGCGTGCTGACACCGTACGAGCAGTTCGCGTTGAAGGTGCTGGGGAGCGGACGACCTTTGGCCGGTGGTTGAATTCACCTGAACACCTCGACGAAGGAATGCGGTGAAAACTAATTCGTCTCAATCGAACAAGAACGGAGGCCGCTAAATGTCTTTTTCAACATGGGCTGCGCGCTGCTGGCAACAGGTCAGAGGAGTAAACCCTTTCGCCGGTGACTGCCTGCCAACACGCGTTTCGCTATTCGGTTTCGGCCGCCCAACGTTGCCGTTTCCACATCTGTGGAATTACAAAAACCCGATCAAGATTTTTGAGACCTTCTACTGGAATACCGAAAAGGAAACGGGATCAGGCAAACATAACCGCTATATTTATGTGGCCGGATTGCCGCCTGTTTTGCTGACCCGCGAGCCGGCCGTCATCAAGGCCGTGCTCGCTGCCACCGGCGACAAGCCCGGCCAGTTTGACCGGGACACCAGCCCGATGGCGGGAATCGCCCGTGCAACGGGTGAGGACTCTTTGCTGTATTCCAACGGCTCGATATGGCGGCGGCAGAAAAGGCTGTCCGCCGAACCGTTCAGCCGCGCCAATCTGTTTCAGCCGGAAAAGTTCCATGGCTTTGAGCAAACCTTCCGCAAGACGGTCGCGGAAAGACTCGAAACGCTTCGTTCCCACCAAAAGGCCAGCGGCGAGAAAATAAGCCGGATTCAACTCGAATCCGAAATCAAAGTTCTGATGCTGGAGATGCTGGTGAATAACTTTTTTGGCGGCAATGTTTCCGAAAAGGAATTGCGCAATCGTTTTGTGCCCGCCATCGAAATGCTGATTGATCACATGATCAGCGACACAGTCGCTCCGATCACAATGGCTTTGCAACGAATGGTCACTGGGCGCAATGCGATCTTAAGACAAAAGGCGGCTGACTTTGAAGCCTTGACCAACATCGCGCTTTCCGGGCGTGTGGAAGGCTTGGGTTTGTGGAAGCAGTTCAAGTCCGACGCCACGGACGATGCGCTCCGCAGCAACATCCGCGTATTCCTCGCCGGGGCCATGGAGGCCACGACCTCGTTCGCGAGCTGGGCAATCTCGCATTTGTCACACGCACCCGAAATCCAGGATCAAATCTATGCGGAGGTGAAAGACATGAATGTTTATGACCCCGATAACCTGATGAGTGCGGCGACCCTCAACCGGGTTCTCGAAGAAACTTTGCGCCTGACCCCGGCACTTTATTTTCTTCCGCGTAGAACGACTGCCGATACCTGGATTGAGACCGCCGATCAGCGAAAGATGTTTCTCCCAAAGGGGACGCAGCTCCGCCTTGACGTGTGGCATGCAAACCGGTGCGAGGAGTTTTGGGGAAAAGCGGTGACGGGTTATCCCGCAACATCGTTTGCGCCGGAGCGCTGGGAGTTTCTTGCAAAAAAGGGAATCACTTCACGGGATATGCTGCACTTCGGTTTCGGACATGGCCCGCGTTTCTGTCCAGGAAGATTTCTTGGGCTGTTGGAGGTCGGGTTGGTCGTGGGCGCAGTTGTGAAGATTTTCAAGTTCACTGCGGTTGGCAAAGAAACGCAGGCGAAAGCCGGAGTATCAACCAAGCCGGCTGACGGTGTGTTGGTGGACTTGGAACTCAGGCCGTAAAGTGTCCCGCCGCCAGTTATCGTGAGCAGGCCATCAAAATTTCATGCGGCCACGACTTCAGCTGCATTGTCCCTGCTATTCATGGTCGTCTATGGTGGTTGCAGTTGGATTACCGCCCACCGCTCTGACGTTGGAACTTGGGATTACTCATGGGAGCGTTTCATCCCGTTTGTGCCCCTGATGATTATTCCCTATATGTCCATTAACGCGTTCTTTGTCTGTGGGCCGTTCTTGTGCCAAAGCCGAAACGAATTACACCTTTTGGCAAAACGAATTACATTTGCAATCCTTGTGGCAGGCGCTTGCTTCTTGCTGATACCCCTGCGGTTCTCGGCTGTGCGTCCGCAACCCGACGATTGGACGGGGCCGATTTTTGGATTTCTACACATCTGCGACCAGCCCTATAACTTGTTTCCTTCGTTGCACATTGCTTTTCGCACCATCCTCGCTGCTCTTTACGCGAAACACACAAAAGGCGTCATCCGTTTGGCATCTCACGTCTGGTTTGTTTTAATCGGTTTTTCAACGTTGCTGACCTACCAACACCATATTGTTGATATAGTCGGCGGATTTGCTCTCGCCGCGATTTGTTTTTATATCTTCCGTGAAGAAAACAAGTAATTGTCGTGAGACGCGCGGCTTAAGACCTCGTTCTGATATGCCACAACCCCGTTGAGATTCGATACGCCTCAATACTTCGGTACGCGGTGATCAATTTCGTCCGACCAAGCGCCGATGCCGCCCTTCACGCTCTTCAAGTATTTGAAACCTTGTTCGCGCAGAAAGTGCAGCGCCTTCAGCGAACGTACGCCAGCTTTGCAGTGTAGATAATATTGCTGGTTTGGATCGAGTTCGGTAAAGCGCTGGCCGAGCTGGCTCAACGGCAGCAACGGCACGCCTTCAACATGTGCGATCTCGTATTCGTCCGGCTCGCGCACGTCCACGACCTTGATGTTCAGGCTCGGATTATCCAGGGCCTGCTTCATTTGTTGCACGGTGACTTCATCGGGATTGCCGACGGGTTCGGCGGGTTCGGGCAAGATGCCGCAGAACATTTCGTAATCAATCAGCTCCTTGATCGTCGGATGGTCGCCGCAAATCGGGCACGCGGGATCGCGACGCAATTTAAGTTCGCGGAACTTCATGTCCAGCGCGTTGAACAACTGCAAGCGGCCCACGAGCGAAGTGCCCTTGCCGAGCGCGAGCTTCAAAATTTCCGTCGCTTGAATGCAGCCGATGATGCCGGGCAACACGCCGAGCACGCCGCCTTCCGCGCAGCTCGGCACCATGCCGGGCGGCGGCGGTTCGGGATAAAGGCAGCGGTAGCATGGTCCACCCAAATGCGGCGCAAATACGCTGGCCTGACCTTCAAAACGGAAAATCGAGCCATAGACATTGGGTTTCTTGAGCAGCACGCAGGCGTCGTTGGTGAGGTAGCGCGTCGGGAAATTATCCGTGCCGTCCACCACGATGTCGTAGGGCCGGATCAGGTCAAGCGCGTTCTCGGACGAGATGCGCGTGTTGTGGATGACGACTTCGCAGTTCGGATTGATGCCCGCCAAAGTTTCCTTAGCCGACTCAGCCTTGGACCGACCCACATCGGCGTCCGTGTGGAGAATCTGGCGTTGCAGGTTCGAGTAATCCACGGTGTCGAAATCCACAATGCCGATCTTGCCGATGCCAGCGGCGGCGAGATACATCGCGATGGGCGAACCCAGTCCGCCCGCGCCGATGCACAGGACGCTGGTGGCTTTGATTTTCTTTTGGCCGGCCAGACCAACTTCCGGCAGGATCAGGTGCCGCGAGTAGCGGCGGATTTCATCATTGTTCAATTGCATAAATCGAGATGACGAAAGTAGGGCAGTTGCGGAATAAATCAAGCAGGGCAATTTGGTAAACCAAATCCTCGCCCTCCGTTTTGCCCGGCAAATGAACTTGCTCCGAACGTGTTAGTCCGGCATCTTTCCCGGCTAAATGTTGACTCTTTCCGGCATCAGCAAAGCCTACGGCGGACGCGTTTTATTCGCGGACGTCACGCTGCAATTGAATCGCGGAGACCGCGTCGGCCTGGTCGGTCCCAACGGCGCGGGCAAGTCCACGCTGCTCTCGATGATCCTCGGCGAGGAATCGGCGGACGACGGCGAGGTCATCCTCGAACGCAACATCACCATCGGCCACCTGCCGCAGGAAAGCATGCCCATCGGCGACGAGACGGTCACGGAACTCGCCATGTCCGTCTCGCCTGAGATGACCAAGCTGCGCCGTATCATCAAGGCCTGGGACAACGATCATCCGGTGGAGGCTCTGCATCCCGAAGAGGTTCACGACAATGTCCACGACCGTTTCAATGAACTCGGCGGTTATCAACTCGAAGCCAAGGCCAAACAAATTCTCGCCGGCCTGAGCTTCCGCGAAAAAGATTTCGACCGGCCCGCGAAGGAAATGAGTGGCGGCTGGGTTATGCGCGCGCACCTGGCCCGCCTGCTCGCGCAGGAGTCGGACTTGCTGATTCTGGACGAACCGACGAACCATCTCGACCTCGACTCGTTGATCTGGTTTCAGGAATATTTGCAAGGCTATCCCGGCGCGATTCTCGTCATCTCCCACGACCGCGAATTTCTCAACAGCCTCGTCGGCAGCATCGTGGAAATCCGCATGAGCAAACTCAACCGGTATCGCGGCAACTACGACGAATTCCTCGTCCAGCGCGAAGCCGCCGAGGTGCAACTGCTCGCGGCCTACAAGAATCAACAGCGCGAAATCAACTCGTTGCTCGATTTTGCCCGACGTTTCGGTGCCAAGGCGTCCAAGGCGTCGCAGGCGCAGAGCAAGTTGAAGCAAGTGGACCGCATGGAGAAAATCGAAGCGCCGACCAGCGAAGCCCGCAAGGTCAGCTTCACCTTTCCCCAGCCGCAGCGCAGCGGGTTGAAGGCGATCACGCTCAAGAACATTCATTTCGCCTATGGGCAGAACGTGGTTTACACCGGCATTGATTTTGAAGCAGAACGCGGCCAGCGCGTCGTGCTCGTCGGACCGAACGGCGCGGGCAAATCCACGTTGCTTAAAATTCTCGGTGACGCCTTGAAACCCTCGGCCGGCGAACGCGAACTCGGCCACAACGCCAAAGCTGGTTATTATTCGCAGTATCGCGTGGACATGCTCGATATGACGCGCTCCGTTTTGGAAGAGGCGCTCGACACGCCGTCGCGCGTGACGGAACAATTTGTCCGCACCTTGCTCGGCAGCTTTCTGTTTGTCGGCGACGACGTTTTCAAAAAGGTCAGCGTGTTGAGCGGTGGTGAAAAAAGCCGTCTGGCATTGGTCAAACTGCTGCTCGATCCGCCGAATCTTTTGCTCATGGACGAGCCGACCACGCACTTGGACATGAACAGCATTGATGCGCTGTTGTTCGCGCTGGATCAGTTTGAGGGCACGTTGGTCTTCATCAGCCACGACGTTTATTTCATCCGCGCGTTGGCGAATCGCGTGGTCCACGTCAGCGGCGGTCAGCTCACGAATTATCCCGGCGACTACCAATACTTCCTGGACAAGACCAAGGCCGTTTCCGCCCGGCACGCTTTGACTGCCGGCACCAAGCTCGAAGACGCCCCGAAAAAAGTGGTTCAAAAAACCGGCGCGGATCGCAAGGAACAGAAGCGCCTCGAAGCCCAGCAACGGCAGGCGCGTTCCGGCGAACGCAAGCAGCAGCAACAGCTCGTTCACCGGCTGGAAAAAGAAATCGAGGAACTGGAAGCGAAGCAGACCAAACTCACCGTCGAGTTGGAAAGCCAGGAGACTTACAATCAGCCGGGTCGCGCGGCGCAGATCAACCGGGAGCTGGTGGAAGTTCAAACGCGCCTGGCCAAAGTGACGCCCGAATGGGAAAAGCAAGCGGCGCGGATGACGGAAGCCGACGCGGTTTGATTTAGAAGAACCGGGTCAGGCCGATCATCCCCATCACGCTGTTTACGCCGTGGTTGGGCTCGCGGATGCCGGCGTTGGAAATGTGGATGGCTCGGGCTTCGATGGTCAGCGCCAGTTGATCGCGAAGCAACCAGTGCGCACCCACGGTTCCCTGCGAGTTGGTTTGGCCGTCTCCGCACTTGATGACAGCGCGGCTCCCGAATCCAACCCCGTCACTGGTTGCGCGGCTGCGTTTACGAACAGCGTCGTTGCGGCCAAAAGGGTTAAAATATTTTCCCGGAGATTGCTCATGACGAGAACGGCCTGGCTCCGACCTTCATGGAGAATCATTCCACTCTCCTCCGATTTTTCCAGTCAGTCAGGCAGAAATGCCTTGGCGGTGAAGTTGCGCCGCAATCCTGTTTGCGATCTCACCGTCGCTTGGGCGGCGGGGCCGGTGCATTGTTGGTTTTGAACGCCGAGCGCAACAGCCAGTGGCGTTTCAATCCCTGGATAAACGTGTCCGCATCCATCACCGTGCTGGAAATGCCGGTGAGGAGATTCGAGTTCGCCTGCACCTGGGCGTTCAAGTTGCTGGTGATGTTGGCCAGGTTGATGATCGCCAGATTCAGGTTCGCAAGATTCAAATTGGCGAGGTTGGTGTTGGCGTTGGTCAGGAGGAGGTTCGCGCCGTCGAAAGCGGCATCCAGCTTGGTGTTGAAGTTCGTGGGCAGCAGCCATTCGCCGAGCGCACCGGAATGTTTCAACTGGGCGGTGATGAAGTCCAGATTGCTGACGGCGGGCCGGGCACCGAGGGCGACGGCGTTGAAATTGGAGGTCATGTTCGCGCTGTTGGACAAAACGATGTTGATCTGGTTGGTCAGGATCAGAAAGTTCGGCAGGGCGGCTTCGATCTGGCCGACCAGTTTTTCCAGGCGCTCGGTGACGGCCGGGGATTCCTCCGAGGGCAGCCAGAATTTATTGGTCCGGCCATAGGTTTCGTAACGGTGCTGCGGCTGGTTCCAGACGGCGGTGATTTTTTTCCTTTCCAGCGCGGTGTCCAGCGCTTGAAAGTGGCTGAGACCGCGCGCGGCAATGGCATCCAGGCTTTTTTGCGAAATGAAAGTCTGCGCGCGGGCAATGGCGTTGGTGGCGCTGTCAAAGATGTCCTGGGCAAATTTCCAGCGCTGCGGTTCCAGCATCGTCCGGGCCTGCTCCAGGGTGAGTTCCTGCAGCGGATTGAAAGCATACGTGGCGTGTCCACCCGTGCCCTTGGTCACCTCGAGTTGCCGCTTGCCCAGAAAATCCGCCGACGTGACGCGCGCGCGCGAGCCTTCCGTCCACAAATATCCGTAGTAAGGCTCCTTGATCTCAAACTCGACGTACACGTTGTGCTCGTAGTCTTCCGGCGGTTGCGACGTGATGCGGGTGATCTGGCCGACATCAAAGCCCATCAACTGCACCGGATCGCCTTCCTTCAAACCGGTGGCGCGGTCTGTGAAGGTGTAGAAGGGAACCTTGATCTTGAACCAGCCCTTCGTCTGGGCGCGGGTGTAGATGTAATAGCCGAAACCGAACAGCAACAGCGCCGTCGCCAGCAGAACGAACCAGCCGACCGCGCGTTCCATGCGGCTGAGGCGCGTGCGCAACTGCGGTGTCAAGTCTTGGAGTGCCATGATCTCGGCCAGAACAGTTTCAAAATATCAGACCGCCGTCAAACTACCTCTCAGTCAAGCACGCCGGTCTTTTATCCGCTTTAGCCACACCCCGCTTGTCCGCGAACAGATTATTGCGTACAAATCACAACGATGATTTTCTCGTTCAAACGCGAAGTGGCTTTTGCGGTCACCGGAGCCGGCCTGATCCTGGGCCTCGCCGGCTGCCTTCATTCCAAACCGCTGCCGTCCACACCGGTGCCCGCCGCCCCGCAGGTTGCCACGCCCGCCCCGCCGCCGCCCGCCACCAACACGCTGCCCGTGGTGCCGCCCCGGCCGCGCCCGGCCGCCGACGCTTCGGACAACATGGCCGTGAACATTCTTGCTTGGGACGCCGTCGCCAAAAATTATCTGGCGGGAGCGGGTGAAACCAACGCCTCCTTCATCTTCAACCTCACGAATGTTTCCCCGGAGCCGGTGATCATTTACGACACGAGTACGACTTGCGAATGCACCATCGCGCAACTGCCGGCCCGGCCGTGGACGCTGGCGCCCGGAGCCGGCGGACAGATCCACGCGTCCCTGGACTTGCGCAATCGCACCGCCGGTGTGACCAACTACGTGGTCGTGTTCACCTCCAAAGGCAACCGGTTGCTGACCGTGGCGGCCAGCCTGCCCAAGCCGTGATCCGTGGAGTGCGGCGGAGAAATCAAACCCGCTTTAACGCGTCTGACTTCACTTCCCACCGTTGCAATTCGCGGCTCAACTCGCGCGCCCAGTTTTCCTCCGTGCAGGTCATGAACACCTGCCCGCGCGCCTGGTGCGACCGCTCCAGCAGCGGCAAAAAACCCGCGCGACGTTTCTCGTCCAGCTCGCCCATCACGTCGTCAATCAACAGCACCGGCGGGGTGCCGTGAATGCCCGTGAGGTATTCCGCCTGCGCCATTTTCAATGCGATGGCCAGCGTCCGCTTCTGGCCCTCGCTGCCGAACTGTGCGGCGGGCCGGTCGTTTTGCAACAGCAGCAGATCGTCGCGATGCGGCCCGACCAGCGTGGCGCGGTAGGTTTGCTCGCGGCGCCGCGCCTGGGCCAGTTCCAGCACAAAATCTTTTTTCACGCTCGGCTGATATTCGATCCGCAGATCTTCCGCGTCATTGGAAATCCGGCGGTACGCCAGGCGTGCCAGCGGGGAGATTTTAGGAATCAACTCGCGCCGCAACCGGATGATTTCCCCGCCCGTCTCAACCAGTTCGCGGGTGAAACTTTCGAGCGAGGCTTCGTCCGGCGTGTGCCGCTTGAGCAACGCATTGCGGGAACGCAGGGCCTGCGCGTAACGCTGCAACAACGGCAAGTACGTCGGGTGCGTCTGGGTCAGCAGCAGATCCAGAAAACGCCGCCGGATGCGCGACGTGCCTTTGACGAGCTGCAAATCTTCCGTGCAAAAAACCACCGTGCGCAGCGCGCCGAGATACGCGGT
>JANYDP010000439.1 GCA_025363535.1 Verrucomicrobiota bacterium
ACGGGGACTTCGCTTGTAATCGGGGTGTCCACTTGGGAAGACTCGGCGGCGAAAACGGCCATGCACTTCATCGGTCGTGATGCGAACGGCGACTGGCATATGGGGGCGAACGTGCCGCGCATGAATCTGTTTATTCGTCGCGTTCAACCATTCAAATTTTCCCGCGCCCAAATTCTTGAACATCCCCATCGTCCCACCCGCCGCCGTGCCGACAATCAAGTCGTCCAAGCCATCGCCATCCAAATCAAACCAGCTCACGCCCGGCCCCATTTGGCTCAGACGATAAGGCAGCAACGGCTGCGCTTCAAAATCGTTAAATGCATTTTCAAAATTCGTGTGGTTCAAATTGGCGCTCACATCTTCAAACAGCGGATTCGGTTTGCTCACATTTTTTTCCGGCGCGACGGTCGTGTCGGTTTCTGCGATGACGTAAAGTTTGTTCGCCTCCACGCCGCCCACTTCCGTCACACGACCATCGCGCCACGTCACCTGCAATTGATACGGCGACCAATCTGGGCGCGCCGCAAATGCCAGCGTGTAATCGCCGCCCGAAGCGTAGCGTCCACCCGCAATCATCTCCTGCTCCTGCGTTTTTTTGCCGATGAGTTTCACCTTCGCGCCCACGCCAAAAGTATTTGAGGCGCGGCCATTCAATTTCACCGCGATGCGCGGTGCGGCGCAGTCGTTGCGATAAATTTCCGGCGCACCATCCGCGTTGTTGATGACGATGTCGAGGTCGCCATCGCCGTCCAAATCGCACAGCACCATCCCGCCGTGCGGACGTTCCGCGTGGATGCCAAAGCGTTCGCCGACCTCCTCGAACCGCCAGCCACCGAGGTTGCGAAACAACTGGCAGCGCGCCTTCAGCACCGGCAACTGGCTGCGATATTTTTCCATGTCATCCATCGTCTGCACCACCTGCGCGTGCGCCACCTCGGCATCCGCATCCGTCACGTCCTGCAAATTACCGCACGACGTGATCAGGTCGGGATAGCCGTCGAAGTCTGCGTCGAAAAAAATCGAACCCCACGTCCACTCGCTCGCCGTCAGTCCCGCGTAAGGCGCGATCTCGGCGAACGTATTGTCGCCCCGGTTCACAAAAAAGGTGTTCTGCGGATACTGCGGCATCGGCCCGTAACTGTTGATCTCCGGCGAACTTAATTTCAGCAACGCCCGCTGCCGCATCCGTCGGGCGTGGTCACGGCTCAACATATCGCTGACAAAAAAAGCCGTCGTGCCGTCCAGGTTCACATCCGCAAAATCCACCGCCATCGAACTCCCACTGATGTGCCGCAGCGCCTCTGGCGGCGCGAGCGTGAAGTGGCCATGACCATCGTTGAACCACAAACGATCGGGCGTTTGAAAATCATTGCACACATATAAGTCGGGAAAACCGTCGCCGTTGATATCGCGGAACTGCGCGGCGAGACCGTTGCCTTCCAACGGCCCCGGCGCGGACGAACCGGGTGGCATCGTGAAATAATTTTCACCCGCAACTTTGAAATGACCGTGGCCGTCGTTCAACAGCAGCACGTCCGGCTCGCCCTTCTCGAACAGGCTGCGGCCATCCACATAAAACTGATTCGTGAACTGCGGCGAGAGCGGATTCCCTTCACGCACCGACTGAAATTCCTTCGTCAGCTCCGGCCCGATTTCGATGTGATCGTCGAGATACGAAGTCGTCGAGTAGTTGCAGATATAAATGTCCAGCGCGCCGTCGCCGTCCACATCGGCAACCGCGATGGATGTGCTGGCCAACTTTGATTCACGTCCAGGAAAAGTTAAGTCTTCGGTGAATTTCCCCTTGCCGTCATTGATGAAAAGCCGGTTCGGTCCGCCGCGCGCCGTGACAATTAAATCGAGCGCACCGTCGCCGTTCACATCCGCGAATGTCGCGCCGATGGAATGTTGCCCCGGACACGCCACGCCCGCGCTGGCCGTGATGTCTGCAAATTTCCAGTTGCCGAGATTGCGATAGAGCACATTCGCCCCGTTGCCGTTGCAAAAATAGAGATCGCACAAGCCGTCGCCGTCCACGTCGCCCGCCGCGAGGCCGTTCGCGATGAGCGTGTGAATGGAATGAGTCGCGACAGAATTGGAAAACGCGATGCCGAGTTGCACCGGCGACATCAGCGCGAAACCCGGTGACGCAGTGCCGGTGACGTGCAGCGGTGAAGATTTGACATTGGCAGGTTCAGCGGCGGCGCAAAGTTGCGGAGGGAAAATTTTTAACGCGACCAGCAATGCGGCGAGCCACAGCGGAGCGCGGCATTTATGCCGCTTCACCGTGAAACTCGCTTTAACATTCGCAAGCGGCAAACCATGAGGAAGCTGAAGCAGCGTGAACGCCGCGCTCCGGAACGCTACCACGAATTTTAGAAGCGCCTCAACTGCGAACAACCGTCTTGGACTGCGTCGGCAGAGCGCAGCGGCGACGGCGCTTTCGCCACCCATGTTGATTTGAAAAAATCCGGATGCGTCCGAAAGCGGTGTCGCGCTGCGCTTGCCACCGCAGTCCAAGACGCGTG
>JANYDP010000480.1 GCA_025363535.1 Verrucomicrobiota bacterium
CGCAACTGCTGCCGGGCATCGGCGGCAAGGGGGCGGATAAACTTTGGGAGAAATTCAAAACGAACATCGAACATTCAACGCCGAACATCGAACATCGAATAGCGACCGCACTGCAAACTTGCGCGGCGAGCGTGCCAAAGAAAGCCGCCGTGGCCTGGGCGCAATTTGTGGCGACGGTTTCCCAACTCGAAGCCGGGGATGCGCGCAAGAATGTTTCCCGGATGATCAACCTCGTCGTGGAAGCGGGCTACGAGGATTACTTGAAGGAGACGTTCGCGAACTATCGCTCGCGGCTGGAAGACCTGGAACAGTTGGCGGTCTTCGCGCAGCAGTTTGAGTCGGTCGAAGATTTTCTGGCGCAACTGGCCTTGCTGACAAACGTGGAGGCGGAAGACGATCAGCCCGCGACGTCGGATGACGAGAAGATCAAGCTCTCCACAATTCACCAGGCCAAGGGGCTCGAATTCGACGTGGTGTTCGTGATCATGCTGTGCGACGGGCTGTTTCCCTCGGGCCGCTCACTGGATTCTGCCGACGGCGAAGAAGAGGAGCGGCGACTATTCTACGTCGCCGTCACCCGCGCGCGCAACGAGCTTTACTTGAGCTATCCGCTGATCCGCGCGACGCCGGGAAACACCGGCGACCTCATGCAGCAGCCGTCGCGGTTTCTGAGCGAAATTCCGAAGGAACTTATGGAGGAGTGGAACCTACGACGCTATTGAGGTTGATCCTGACGGCTCGCGCCGTGGGCTACTTTCTGTCGCTGCTCCGCAGCTATGCAGTTCTTCCTGCGGTTGACTTCGCGCCCGCCAAAATTATTTGTCCACCGAAATTTCCGCCGGAGGCCGATTGGTGAGGCCAGTTCTGCGAACTCCGGCCAAAAGCTGTGGCCCGGCAAATCCGCTTGCCGCCACGCCGATCGCGGGCATAATGGAGTTCGTTCGAGCACCGTGGAAGGGTGGCTGAGTGGTTGAAGGCACCTGACTCGAAATCAGACGTAGTCGCAAGGCTACCGTGGGTTCAAATCCCACCCCTTCCGCCATTTCACCCCCTCACTTCCTGCGCCCGGCAAACGGCGACTCCGAGATGCGCACGGCCGGATATTTCGCACCGTTCTTTTTGGACACCGCCACTCGTCGTTCCCCAGCCTCCGCCAGTCTGACGAAATCGCGCTGGCTGCGATGCGGTTTCGCCCCGTTCAACTGTGTCGCCTTGTGGTATGAACCGTCCGCGTGCAGAAATCGCGCCTTCACGTTGTCCCCCAGGCTGACGCCGAGCACGTCGCGGATGACGCGCTCGCGCAGATTGCCGTCTTCGACCGGAAAGACCACCTCGATGCGGCGGAATAAATTGCGCGGCATCCAGTCCGCGCTGCCGAGAAACACTTCCGGCTGGCAGGCGTTTTCAAAATAATAAATGCGGCTGTGTTCGAGAAACCGGTCCACGATGCTGCGCACGGTGATGTTCTCACTCACGCCTTTCACGCCAGGCCGCAGGCAGCAGATGCCGCGCACGATCAGGTCAATCTTCACCCCGGCCTGCGACGCGCGGTAGAGCGCTTCGATCAGTTCCGGCTCCACCAGCGAATTCATCTTGGCAATGATGCGCGCCGGCAATCCCTTCGCTGCGTTCTCCGCCTCCCGCTGAATGCTCCGCAACATTTGCGTATGCAAATCGAACGGCGCGACGACGAGCTTTTGCATTCCCTGAAACTGGCAGATGCCCGTGAGCAGGTTGAAAAGATTCGTCGCGTCCTCGCCGATTTCCGGGCGGCAGGTCAGCAAACTTAAATCCGTGTAGAGCTTCGCGGTGGACGGGTTGTAGTTGCCCGTGCCCAGATGCACGTACCGCCGGATTTGCCCAGCCTCGACGCGGACGACGAGCGCGACCTTCGCATGAATCTTGTAGCCGACCAGGCCATAGACCACATGCACGCCCTCCTCCTCCAGCTTGCGCGCCCATTCGATGTTGTTCGCCTCGTCGAAACGCGCGCGCAGTTCCACCACCGCCGTGACCTGCTTGCCGTTGTTGACCGCCTGCATCAGTGCGCCGACGATGCGCGTGTCGCCGCCGGTGCGGTAGAGCGTCTGCTTGATCGCCAGCACGTTCGGATCGTTCGCCGCCTGCTGGAGAAAATCCACCACGCTGGAAAAGTTTTCGTAAGGATGATGCAGCAAAATGTCGCGCTCGCGGATGACGGAGAAAATTTCCTTCTGCTCGCGCAACGCTTTGGCCACCGGTGCGACAAACGGCACATCGCGCAGTTCCGGCAGATGATCGCCGTCGGCCAGCACCATCAGCCGCGCGGGATGCAGCGGGCCATCAATCAAATACAAGTCGTCCTCGGTCAGCTTGAACGTTTTCAGCAGCGCCTCGCGGATCGGCGCGGGACAATCATGATCAATCTCCAGCCTGACGGCGTCGCCCTTGCGGCGGTTGTGCAGTTCGCGCTCAACGGCCTTGAGCAGATTGCTCGCCTCCTCCTCGTCAATGTACAACTCGCTGTTCCGCGTGATGCGAAAATGCCAGTAGCCGAGAATTTGCGTGCCGGGAAACAAATCCGCCAGATGCCGGCCGATCAGGCGGCCCAGAAACACGTAGTCGCGCCGCGCGTCGGTGCGCGGCAGTTTGACGAGCCGCTGATGGTTGCGGGGGATCTGCACCACCGCCATGTGCTTCAACGTCTCGCCGTCCTTGGTCAGCTCCAGCTTGACGATCAGGTTCAGCGACTTGTTGAGCAATTGGGGAAACGGATGCGTGGGATCAATCGCCAGCGGCGTGAGCACGGGGCGGAGCTGCGTGCGGTAAAAATTTTCCAGCCAGTCCAGATCCGCTGGTTCGAGTTCGTCGAAGTTCAGCAGGCGGATGCCGTTTTGCGCGAGCGCCGGCTTGAGATCGTTCTGCCAACAGCCGTACTGGCAGACCACCATGCGGCGGATGCGCTTTGTCACGGCCTGGAAAATTTCGGCGGGCGTCAGGCCGTCCACCGTGCGCTCACCGGTTTCGCTTTCGATCTGTTGCTTGAGACCGGCCACGCGCACCTCAAAAAACTCGTCGAGGTTCGAGCCGCCGATGCAGAAGAATTTCAGGCGTTCGAGCAGTGGATTCGTCGCATCCATTGCCTCGTCCAGGACGCGCTGGTTGAATTCCAACCAGCTCAACTCGCGGTTGAGGAAATGCTCGGGTTTGAAAATATGGTTTATCACAAAATTGGCGAAACAGCGGGACATCCTGCCGCCGCCATCGCCGACCTCAAAGTTACGATTAGGTGACGGGGCTTGTCGAGCAGCGGCGTCCAACGGTATTGTCTGGATTTGAAATCGCTTATTTTCTCCCCTCCCAAAACACCCACAAAATAAATACTACGAAAACCATGCCGATTAAAGGAATAGCTCCCGGCGCAAAAAGTGTGGAATCGGTAGTCATTGCGATCACTTCTTTCTCACTTTCTTTATCAGATATGCCACTCCGATTGGATTTCGTTTAGAAAAACCAGCGTTATAGCACTCGCGCGTCAATGGGCGTCGAGCCTTCCGTATTTGCGAATCTCCGGCCAGATCACGGCCACCACGATCACCACCAGAATCGTCCCCACGCCGCCCAACACCACGGAAATGATCGCGCCGGTCGCGATGGTGTTGCCCATCATCGGCCCGAACCAATGCGCGACCACACCGGACTCAAACCCGCCAAACTCATTCGACGTGCCGATGAACAGGCTGTTGACGGCGGAAACGCGCCCACGTTTTTCATCCGGCGTGAGAATCTGCACCAGCGTCTGCCGCACGATCACGCTGATGTTGTCCACCGCCCCGCAAGTGAACAGCATCGCAAACGTCAGCCAGAACCAAACTGCGCCCGGAACCGCCACCGGCATCCAGCCGCTCAACGTTGGCGCGTTCATCAGGCCAAATAAAATCGTCGCCACGCCAAAGGTGACCACCGCCCACAACAACGCGTGCCCCGCTTTTTGCAGCGGCGGACGGTGCGCCAGAATCAGCGAACAAAACACCGCGCCAACGGGCAGCGCGGCCTGGAGAATGCCCAAGCCCGACGGGCCGGAACGCAAAATGTCCTTGGCATATACTGGTAGCAGCGCGGTCGCCCCGCCGAGAAAAACCGCGAACATGTCGAGCGTGATCGTGCCGAGAATGATGTGGTTGCTGAACACAAACTTGAATCCGGCGACCAGATTGCCCGGCGTCATCGGCTCGCGTTTGGTCACGACATGCTGCGCCCGCACCAGACTGACGAAGAGAAAACAACTCAAGGCTGTGAGCGTGTTGATGCCATAAATCACCGCCGCCGGATGCGCCAACCGCCCATGCATCGCGGCAATCAGCACGCCACCCAAAGCGGGGCCGACGACCGAGGCGAGCTGGAACATGCCGCTGTTCCACATCACGGCGCGCGAAAAAATATTTCGGGGAACCAGGCTCGTGACAAACGCCGCGCTCGCCGGCCACAAAAAAGTTCGCGCCCCGGCATAAACAAACAGACAGGCGTAAATCCAGAACACCGGCGCTTCCAGCCACGAAATCAGCGCCAGCCCCAGGCTCGCCACCGCGCTGATGACCAGCACGGTCTTGATGATGGCCTTGCGGTTGAAGTTGTCCGCCACATGGCCCGCCGGCAGCGTGAACAGCAGCATGGCGAGCATTTCCGCGAGGCCGACGTAGCCGAGCTTGAGCGCCGAGTGCGTGCGTTCGTAAATCTCCCAGCCCACGGCCACGGAGAGCATCTGCGAGCCGAGCACGGCCACGAGCCGGCCGGTGATGTAAAATCGAAAGTCGCGGTTGCGCAACACCGCGTAGGCGTCGTTGCCGGCGGGGGGAATTTCGCTGGCGGAATTTTCAGGCCCGCTCATGGGTCAATGCGACGGCCGTGTCCGGCCAAGCCGCAGCCTTTTAATGGGAATTCAACGCAAAGAGGCAACGACGCAACAACGTAACGCTCGCTCGGGGAAATGCGCACGACGCCGGTCAGGCTTTGGATGCATACCACCGCGCGGGAGGCAAGGTGACTCGTGAAGATATCCAAAACCTTTGCGGCTTTGCGGCTGTGCGGCTTTGCGTTAGAAAACTCCGGCATAGAAGCGGTCAAGGTTTTCCACTTTCCTTGCGCACGGAATTCAAAATTGTTTCCACCCGGGCCAGCACGTCGGGGTTTTTCGCGGCAAGGTTTTCTTTTTCGGCGGGGTCGGTTTTCAAATTGTACAGTTCCGGCACCGCGTTGGTGGGCTGGCGGATGGCCTTCCAATCACCCGTTCGCACCGCCTGCGCCAGTCCGTCCGCCGACTTTTCCCAGTAAATAAATTCGTGCCGGTTCGTCTGCGCCTGGCCGAGCAGCGTGGGCAGCAACGACCAGCCGTCCAATTTTTCCAGCGGCGTGGTGAAGGCGATCTCGGCGGCGGTCGGAAACAAATCCCAGCCCGCGCCCAGCCGATCGCTGACGCCGCCGCCTTTGATCTGCGCCGGCCAGCGAACCAGCAGCGGCACGCGCAAACCGCCTTCGTTCAAACTGCCTTGCTGACCGCGGAATGATCCGGTGCTGCGGAAAAATTCCGGCGCGATGGCCTTGTCCTTTTCCGGCCCGCTCACACTCGCGAAAATGATCACGGTGTTCGGACTGATCTTGAGTTCGTCGAGTTTGGCGAGCAACTGTCCAACACCGTCATCCATGCGGGAAATGAGCGTCGCGCGGATGCGTTCCAGCGGCGGCCACGGGGCGTCGGCATAGGCCGAGGTGCCGGGCGGCGCGGCGTTGGCGGACACATGCGGAATGGGATAGGAAAGGCAGAGAAAAAACGGGCGGTAATGATTGAGTTTTTCCGGTTTGTTGTCGTGGACAAAATTCATCGCCCAGGTGGCCATTGCATCGGGAACGAACTGCCCGCGCTTGCCGTTTTCATTTTCTGGAAAAATTGTGTAGCCGTCGTAAATCTGACCCTCCTGATTTGGCGTGGGATCGTGGCGCCAGATGCGGTCGGTGAAATAATCCCGCGCGTGGTTTTGGTTGAGAAAGCCGGCGAACTGTTCAAAGCCCTGCTTGTCCGGCGTGGCCGCGCCGGTGTCGCCCAACCCCCAGGTGCCGATGAGTCCCGTGCGATATCCCTGCCGCTGGAGCAGCGCGGCCAGGGTGACGGCCTCGGCGGGCAGCGTTTGGTTGAAGCCCGCGTGCAAGTGGCGCGGTTCCAACCCGGTCATCAACGCCGCCCGCGCCGCGGCATCCTCGGGGCTGCCCGTGTAAAAACTCGTGAAGCGGATGCCTTCGGCCGCGAGCTTGTCGAGATTGGGCGTTTTGATTTTCGACTGGCCGTAACAGCCTAAGTCGCCATAGCCCACGTTGTCCGCCAGGATGAGAATGATGCTCGGCCGCCGCGGGGCGGGTGGCGGCATTTTTATAACTTGGTTCGTTTGAGCTGGGGCCGGAACCGTCAACCAACCCGCCAGCAGAACCAGGCCGGCCCGTCGGCCGACCCGCTGCAAACTTTTTTCCAGGGAATTTGAATTCATCTGTGATGGACAGTCTGAGCCAGCGAAAAGTTCGCGTCCAATTCAAAAAGCGTCCGGTAGAGCGCGTCACTCCGCGCCCTCAACTGTGGCGGCAGGCATCCTGCCTGCCGTGGAGCCGTGGCTTCCAGCCCAGCGGAAAGAACTTTTGAACAACGGAGAAACCAAGCAACAAAACAGCCCTGCTCTCTTGGTTCCTTGGTTGCCTGGTTATTCAAATCAGTTTCGACACCTTTTCCGGGCGGCAAGATGGCACCCCGCTACGGCAGGCAGGATGCTGGCCGCCACTTTGTCCCCATCCATCGGCGGCACGCGCGGAGTGACGCACCCCACCTCGGCCAGTTGGCCGTGTGCTGTCCGCCCCAGTGGCGAACCTCACCCCAAAACCATCCAGGCAAAAAAAACGAGGCCAGGAAATCCGGGCCTCGTGGTGAAAAACTTAGATCTTAGTAGCGTTCGCGACCGCCGCGACCGCCGCCACCGCCACCGCCACCGCCACCGCCGCCACCGCCGCCGTATTCACGACGACCGCCGCCGCCGCCGGGAGGACGCTCTTCACGCGGACGGGCCACGTTGACCGTCAGGGCGCGACCGTCAATTTCTTTGCCGTTCAAGCCGTCAATGGCCTTTTGGGCTTCTTCGGCGGAACTCATCGTCACGAAACCAAAGCCGCGGGGGCGGTTGGTCATGCGATCCATCATCAGGTTGGTTTCGGTGACCGTGCCGAACGCGGCGAACGCGTCCTGAAGGTCGTTTTCAGTGGTGTTGAAGGAGAGGTTTCCCACAAACAATTTGTTACTCATGTGATGTTGTACTGTCCTAGACTGACTTTGCTTTGACCAGACTGTTCCCGATTACCGGATTTCAAATCATCACTGAACTGCGTTCACCTGAAGATTTACCATGCCAAGAAAGCACCAAGCGATCTAACAGACGTTCAGAGCGTCGCAAAATTCCAAATAATTGCAAGCGCTTTTCTGCCACCGGATTTGACCGACCACGCCTTGGCTCCAATGGCGCGGCTTCGAGTCAGAGGAGGCTGTTCACGACCATGCCCAGCACGCTCAACGGTCCCTGGTCTTCCAAACCGTCCGTGGCCTTGTCGAGCTTTTGCAACGTCATCTTCGCGTTTTTGTAAAACTCCTGATCGTTGATGAGTTTGCCCACCGTGCCGTCGCCGTGGTTGATCTTGAGCAGAATTTCTTTGAGGTTGGTCATGGACTCGGTGGTTTCGTTGTAAAGCTTCTCGTCCTTGACCAGCTTGCCGAGCGTGCCCTGGCCGGAGTTCACTTCGGCCAAAACTTTTTGGGCGTCGGCGATGGTGCCTTTGATTTCAGCGGTGGCGTCCTGGAGATTGCTCACCGTGACCAGCGCGGAATTGTAAAACGTGTCGTCGTAGATCAGCTTGCCGACGGTGCCTTCGCCGCCGGCAATTTTGGCGGAAATGGACTGCATGTTGGCAAAGGTGGCCGTGAGCGGTTCACGGTTGGCCTTGAGGAAATCGGTGAACGGCCCGAGCAGGTTGTCAATCTTGTCGCCGGTGAAACTCTTGGTCAGGTTTTCCACTCCGGCCGCGACGTTGTCCAGCCGGGTCATGATCGCGCTGAGATCCGGCTGCTCGGCCGAGGCGATGATGGCACCGGTGACGGCGGGCGGCGAACCGACGCTGCCGAAATCGAGCGAGACAAAATTCTGGCCCATGAGGCCGGTGAACTTGATGGTCGCGGTGCTGTCCAGCTTCACCTCGGCATCGGGATGAATTTTCATGCCGACCATGACGAGGTTGTTGGTCAGCCGGATTTCCTCGACGCGGCCGATTTCGACACCGGCCATTTTCACACGGTCGCCGATTTTCAAGTCCTGGGCGTTTTTGAACTGCGCGAAGAGCCGCTGCCCGCGCGTGAACTTTTCCGGCCCGCCGACGATGTCGAGAATGAACACGGCGGCGAGGACCACCAGGGCAACGAAAATGCCGATGCGGGTTTCAAGGGAGTTTTTCATAGGCTGTGTTTGTTGGGGCGTTTGAAGTCGGCGTGCAAAAAGGCATGGATCACGGGATCGGCGAGATTTTTTATTTCCGCCGGCGTGCCGATGGCCAGGATGCGACCCTCGTGGATGACCGCGATGCGGTCGGCGATGCCGAAGGCCAGGTCGCGGTCGTGCGAGACAACGAGCGAAGTCACGCCGATGCGTTCCTGGAGGTGCAATATCTCTTCGCCGATGATGACAGCGGACAACGGGTCCAGTTCGCTGGTCGGTTCGTCGTATAAAATCAACTGCGGTTCGATGACCAGAGCGCGGGCGATGGCCGCGCGTTTTTTCATGCCACCAGAAAGTTCGCTCGGCATTTTGTCCGCCGCGCCCTTGAGGCCCACGGTCTCCATTTTTTCCAGGACGATGCGGTTGATTTCCTCCGGCGATTTGAGCCGGTGTTCGCTCAGGTAAAGGCCGACGTTTTCACCGACGGTGAGGGAGTTGAGCAGCGCGGCGGATTGGAAAACCAGCGCCATGCGATGACGATCCATCGTTTCGGGGGCGTCAATGGATTCGCCGTTGATGAGGATTTGGCCCGCGTCCGGCGTTTCCAAGCCGATGAGGTGCTTGAGCAAAACACTCTTGCCACTGCCGCTCGGCCCCATGATGACGAAAATTTCGCCGGGCTGCACATCAAAGTCCAACCCCTTGAGGACTTCCTGGCCGCGAAAACTTTTGCGCAGGCCGCGCACCGAGACGGCGACGCCGGATTGATTGGCAGGAGTGTTCGTCATTTGATCATGATGCGGGTCAGCACGTAATCCATGAGGACGATGAGCACGATAGAATTCACCACCGCCTTCGTGACCGAGCGCCCAATGCCGCGTGGCCCGCCGAGGGTGCCGAGACCTTGATGGCAGGAGACGGTGCCGATCACGAGCGCGAAGCAGAAGCTTTTGAACAGTCCGTTGGCGACATCCTTGATGCCGACGACCTCGCGGAGATTGGCGAAAAATGTCTGGAAGGGAACGTCAATCCGGCTGTTGCCAGCAGAAACCACCGCCCCGCCGAGCCAGCCGACCAGGATCGAAAAGATCAGCAGCAGGGGCAGCGCGATGGCGATGGATACCAGACGCGGCAGCACGAGATAATGGACGGGGTTGATGTTCATGGTGCGGAGCGCATCAATTTCCTGATAGACGCGCATGGAGCCGATCTCCGCCGCCATCGCCGAACCGATGCGGCCCGCGATTAAAATCGCCATCATCACCGGCGCGAGTTCACGGCAGAGCGAATAACCGACGAGGCCACCGACGTAATTTTGCAAACCTTTTTCAGCCATGAACGGCCCGGTCTGCAACGCCAGCACGCCGCCGATGAAAAACGAGAGGATGCAGACCATCAGCAGGCTGGCGTTGCCGATTTCAAAAAACTGGTCGTACACTTTCTTGCGCTGCCGCCATGCGACCGGCAGGGCCAGCAGCGTGCGCCAGAAAAGCGTCACCATTTCACCGATGTTATGAAACATATTTTTCTTACTGCTTGACCGGCGTCACCAGCGACTCGTCGAACACCGGGGCGGCCAGCGAATCATCAAAGGCGGGCTTCGCCGGACCACGGCCCGTTTGCGCCGGCCAATAAAACCAGCGCGTCATCGTGCCCGTCAAACCGGATTGATACTGGAAAAGACCGAAAAAGAACGAGACTTTTTTGGTGGTCGGCCCGGTCTCGCGCCGGTACAGGTTCCACAGCAGCGACTGGCTGGCGGTGCCGGCGCCGGGATTTTTTTCGGCGCGCCAGAGCGACCAGACCGGCGAGTACTCGCGCTCCGCACTGCGGCTGAAGGGCAGGATCGGCTCGAGCGGTGCGAGGAGTTGCAGCCGGTCGTTGCCGTTCAAATCCAGGGTGCGCGTGAACAGCGGCCAGAAATCCTGGCGGCGGCTGGCCTTGCCGGTCTCAAGATTTTTCTGCCGCGTGTCGGAATACAGGTAGAGAAAAATCCGCAGCCGCGAACGTTCGTAGGTCTCGCCGTGGGCGCTGACTTTGCGGTAGGCGGGCCAGAGATAGAAGGTGCTTTCCTGGGTGGCGTTTTTCGCGTGGCTGAACAGCGGCCAGATGCGCGTGGTGTTCTTTCCTTCGCCGTGCGCAAAGATGACAATCGGATACGGCAGTTGCCATTCGGAGTATTTTTTTTCGCGGTCGGTGATGTGGCTGAACAGCGGCCAACCGACGGTGGTGGAGTCGCGCAGCGGCGAGCGAAGCTGGCTGTAGAACGGAATCAAAGCCATTTCTTCCGTGGGATTTTCGGAACCTAGTCCCTCGCGCTGGTGAAAATAGAACGGAAACATGACGAAGCGCCGGTCATAGCCGGAAACTTTTTCCGTCTCGCCAAAGCCGATGTCGCGCGTGGTGGGTTCCTTGTGTTTGTGTCCCGCCAACGGAAACAGTTTCCAACCCTCAAGTCCGTTGCCACGACTGCGACTGTAGAAGGGAAAGAGGTAGTTGTCCGTCACCACCCCGCCTTTGTGGCTCTGGAGGTAAAGCGGGAACATGACGAAGAAAAGCTCGTCGGAGAAGATGCGGTTCTTGAGGTGGCCGTAAAACGGAAGGAACGCGGTGTAATTCTGATCCGTGTCCGGCGAACGTTGCTGGAAGTAGAGCGGAAATATCGTGATGCGTTTGGCGGCCGTGGCCGCGTGGTTGCCGCCGCCGGCAAAGCTGAAAAGCTGGAACAACTGGCAGCGATACTCCGTGCCGTAGCGATGCCAGGTGAAAACCGGATAGCAGAAATCGAATTGCTCCACTTCGGTGGCGGTGTCGCGAAGATGCCAGCAAAACGGCGAGACACCCCAGGTTTTTTCAGTGTCGCTCGACTGCGAATAAAAAAACGGGCCGAGCGCCTCGGTCCGCCGCCCTTCCGTGAGCGTCAGCGAAAAGTCATCATAGAGCGGCCCGGCGTGCGACCATTCGGCCGCAGGCGCGCCGTCCGACCCGAGGCAGAGCAGGACGAAACAGAATAAGAAAATCCGGTGCAGGGATTTCATGCCGGTGAATGGTCAGACGAACATCGGGGCGTGAGCATTGGGTTTGACTTTAGTTTCTTCACGATTACTTTTTCCTGGCAGATTGAGGTTTTTCACCTCGGTTCCTCCCGACCCGGTGTCGGCCGTGCATTGTCGGCGCCGGGTTGTTTTTTTAGCGGACGATTCGGCAACGTCAGGTTCAACAACGCCGGCAGAAACGTCAACCCCGCCACCATGCAAGTCGTCACGCCCGCCGCCATCAGATAACCGAGACTGCGAATGCCTTGATGCTGCGCGAGGATCAGGCTGCCAAATCCCGCAATCGTCGTCAGGCCGGAAACAAACACCGCCTTGCCCGTGCTGTGCGCCAGAATGTTCGCCTGCTGCTCCTCGGCAAAGCGGTTCAAGATGTGGATGCCGTTCGTCACGCCGATGCCCAACACCAGCGGCAACGTCATGATGTTCGCCGGATTGAAGGGGATTCCAAACGCGCCCATCAGCCCGCCCAGCCAGATGGAACCGATGGCCACGGGTAAAAGGGAAAGCAGCACGGAAGTCGGGCTGCGAAAGTGAAACATGACCAGCAGGACAATGGCCCCCAGGGAATACAGCGCCGCCTCCTCGTAACTTTTTTTCAGCAACTCGGTGTATTCCAAAAGTTGCACCGGGGTGCCGGTCACGTTGGGGTCAATCGTCCGCAACTGCCCTACGAACTCCTGCTGGTTGGCGCGCTGCCACGCGTCTTTCTCGGGATAAACCTGGAGCAGATATTTTCCGGTCACGCCCACAAACCGGTGGCGCAACGCGGGCGGCAGATCCTCCACCCGCAACGGCGCGCGGTCGTCCTGGTTGCGGAGGACCTGGAAGGTTTCCCGCACGTCGTTGAACAAGGCCTGCTGGTAGGCGGCCAGCTTTGGGGAATGCTCCGCCGCCGCGCCGCTCAACATCTCTTTGCGAACCGTTTCAATCGCGCGCCGAAGCGAGAGCAGTTGCACGGCGAGCGCCGGCTCGTTGGTGCCGATGTCTTGCAGCGCGGCGCCGAGATAGCCGTAGAGCGAATAAAACGTGCGGCTCAATTCGGCAATGTTCGCGGGCTGCGGATCGGGGCTGGCAAAATTGACGCCCGCCAGCTCGTGTTTGATTTCACCGATCAGCCGCAGCTTGCCCGTCTGGTCGCCGCTGAGAAATTTTGCCATGGAATCCACGCCGTTGGTCTTGGCTACCGAGGACAGATTGGTCAACTGGTTTTCGAGGCTGACCGCCTGGGCCACCGAGTCCGCGATGATCGCCCCGAATAAAACGGATTTGCCCGCCGAATTGATCAGCTTCTGTTCAAATTCCACCGCCGGCAGACCTTCGCTTTGCATGTGCAGCAGGTTGTAATCGAAATAGACTTTCGGAATCTGCGATGCCGCCAGCGCGGTCACGACCAGCGTGACGGCCACGGTCAAGCGCGGACGGGTCAACCAGAGGTTTTCAATCCGCGCCCGCGTAACCGGCTCTTTGCTGCACAGATGATCCATGACGTTTTGCCGGCCGCGCAGCATCAGCACCGGCAGCAGCGTCATCATCGGAATCAGGCAGATCACCAGGCCGCCGCCGCAAATGATGCCCATCTCCTGGATGCCCTTGAAGTGGGTGATGCCCATCGCCAGAAACGCCCCCGCCGTCGTGAACGCCCCGGTAAAGATCCCCTGCCCTGTGAACACCATCGCCTTGGTCAGCGCCGCCTCCATCGTTTTGCCGTGCCGTAATTCCTCCTCGTAACGCGTGATCAAGTGGACGCCGAAATCAATCGCCAGCCCGATCAACATCGGCAGGAACGTGATCGTCAAAATGTTCAAATGCCCGACCACCAGCGTCGCGAACGCGAAGGTGTACGCAAGCCCGACCAGCAGGCAGATCGTCGCCTTGATCGGACGTCCCGTTTCATTGTAGCCGTAAATAAAAATCAGCGCGCAGATGACCAGCGAAACGATGCTCGCAATCGTGGTGTCTTTCTGTGATTGCGCCATTTCATCCTGTTCGAGCACGGGTTCGCCGGTGATGCCGATGTTCAAGCCGGGCACTTCCGTCTTGGTTTCGGCCACGAGCTGGCGCAACCGTTCCACCGCGTCGCCATTCAAATCCCCGGTGGCCGCGTGGGCATTCACCAGAAAAATCCGCCCCTGGGAAAATGTGATGTACGTCTGCCGCACTGCTTCTTCACCCGCATCAAATAACGCCGTCACACCCGGTGAAGGCGGCGTGCCCGCGCGCCGCAGGCTGGTGCCGGCCTGGGCGACGATCCGCTCCAACGCTGGAAGTGAATTGGCGAGCGACTGGTTCTCGGCATTGTCCTCGCGTTTAGCCGTGCGAAACTGCGCGTTGATCATGTCGAACAGCGAAACGAGGTTCGTCGTCCGCGTGAATTGCTCGATGAACGGGCGGAAGTCCTGGAGTTTTTTCTTCAGGCCCGCCAGGTCGTCTTCCGGCACGAACAGCAGCGCCTTGGCCCCCATCATTTTCAGATCGCCCTTGTAAAAAACATCGGTGAACAGATTGGTCTCCACCGTTTCCTTGGAATCAGGCCGGACAGGGACACGGATTTTGGCCGCTTCGAGTTTGGTGCCGAGCCGTTCGACAAACTGCCGGTTCCGCTCCTCGTTTTCGCTTTCCACCACCACCACGAGATCGTCCTGCTGGGGGAATTCCTTTTTGAAGGCGAGAAAATTGTGCTGATACTGCTTGTTCGAACCGACCAAGTTGTCCCGGTTCATGTCGAACTCGAGATACTTCACCGTGTAGAGAATGCAGACGACGAACAGGATCGCCTGCGAATAGAGCATCAGCCGACGATGCCGGAAGACCAGCCGCGCAAGCAGGGCCAGCCCTTTGGCCATGCTGGATTCGTCAGTCAGTTGTTTCATCACCGGGGCGCCGCTCAACCCGCCCGCTCAACGAACACCGCCGTGCCGTAGCACAGCACCTCGGTGATGCCCTGGGAAATTTCCGTCGCGTCATAGCGCACGCCGATGACGGCGTTGGCGCCGAGCTGACCCGCGTGTTCGAGCATCTGGTTGAACGTGTCCTCGCGGGCGCGTTCGCAGAGGCTCGTGTAGAGTGTGATGTTGCCGCCGAAGATCGCCTGGATGCCCGCGCCGAAATTTCCAATCACCGACCGCGAGCGCACCATGATGCCGCGGACGACGACGAAGGATTTCGTGATGCGATAACCCGGCAACTCAAATGCCGTGGTGGTCAGAGGATGTGTCTGGCTCATAAGCGAGGGCATTTAACACGAGCCAGGAC
>JANYDP010000527.1 GCA_025363535.1 Verrucomicrobiota bacterium
GTAAAGATAAACCCGCCGGAGGCAACCTCGGGTATAAAGACGGCCACGTTCAATGGCGCAAATTTCAAGACATGCAAATTCGCACCACCCAAGGCCAATACTTCTGGTGGTAAACCAGATTTTTCGGAGAATTTCAAAACAACAAACGGCGGCGGTCATCACTGACCGCCGCCGTTTGAATTTTGTAGAGACACTTCAAAACAATAATCCAGATCCGATTGAAAATGATTTGCCGCATCGGCCAACCCACAGCGTCTTGGACGGCAGCGGGAAGCGCAGCGCCACGCCGCTTTCGCACGCACGGAAGATTTTAACCGAGGTAATTTTCTCAGCGCTCGAAAGCGGTGGGGCGGCAGGCATCCTGCCTGCCGTAGAGCCGGGCTTCCAGCCCGGCGGAAAAACCGTCCGCACTGCCAGCCGCTTGAAAGTTGCGAAAGCCACAAGAACGTCGTTGCCTTTTTCCGGGCGGCTGGAAGCCGCCTTCTACGTCAGGCAAGATGCCTGACGCCACGCCGCTCCAACGCCTCGACCCTCACATGTGCGCGATGATGTTGTCGCCGAACTCGCTGCACTTGATCTCCGTACCGCCTTCCATAAGCCGTGCGAAATCGTAGGTGACACGCTTGCTGCCGATCGCGCCGTTCAAGCCTTTGAGGATCGCGTCCGCCGCTTCCGTCCAGCCCAGGTAACGCAGCATCATCTCGCCGCTCAAGACGACCGAGCCGGGATTGACCACATCCTTGCCCGCATACTTTGGCGCGGTGCCGTGTGTGGCTTCAAAGATGGCGTGGCCGGTGATGTAATTGATGTTGCCGCCGGGCGCGATGCCGATGCCGCCGACTTGGGCGGCGAGCGCGTCGCTTAAATAATCGCCGTTCAAGTTCAGCGTGGCGATGACGTCAAAATCCGTCGGGCGCGTCAGCACCTGCTGCAACGCGATGTCGGCGATGCTGTCCTTGATCACAATGCCCGCGCCGGGTTTGCCTTCGGGAATCTTGCACCACGGACCGCCGTCAATTTCCACCGCGCCGAAAAACTCCTTCGCCGTCTGGTAGGCCCAGTCGCGGAAGCCGCCTTCGGTGAACTTCATGATGTTGCCCTTGTGGACAATCGTGACACTCTTGCGCTTGTTCTTGATCGCGTACGAAATCGCACTGTGGATCAGGCGCACGGTGCCGCTGTAGCTGACGGCCTTGATACCGACACCGACTTTCACATCGGTCGGAAAATCTTTTGCGCCGACGGCCTTCCAGAAATCTTCGGCGGCGGGCTGGGTGCCGAAACGGATTTTCTTGAAGTCTTTCGGAAATTCCTTGGCGATGAAGTCCAAAACTTTTTGCGCCTCGGGCGTACCGCCGGCGTATTCGATGCCCGCGTAAATGTCCTCGGTGTTTTCGCGGAAGATGGTCATGTCCACCTTCTCGGGATGCTTCACGGGCGACGGCACGCCGGTGAACCATTGCACGGGCCGCAGGCAGACGTAGAGATCGAGCATCTGGCGGAGCGCGACGTTGAGCGAACGAATGCCGCCGCCGACGGGCGTGGTGAGCGGGCCTTTGATGCCGACGAGGTAATCCTTGAAGGCTTCGACCGTGTCATCCGGCAACCAGTTGTCGAACTTGTCCTTGGCGGTCTGGCCCGCGAAGACTTCAAACCAAGCGATCTGGCGCTGCCCGCCGTAAGCCTTAGCCACCGCCGCGTCCAGCACGCGCACGCTCGCGGCCCAGATGTCGGTGCCGGTGCCGTCGCCGCGAATGAACGGGAGGATGGGATTGTTCGGCACGGTGAGTTTGCCGTGGGCGATGGTGATTTTACCGCCAGCAGGCGGGGTGACGTCTTGGTAGGGCATACAGGATTTATGATTTATGATTTACGATTGCAAAATTGTCCGGCGATTCTAATTCAAATTCAGGGAAATCAAGAAAAGAAAAAAAGCCACCATGATGGCCGTGATTTACAAACCGGCATCGTCCGCGTTAAATAACCGCCCTGTGAAAACAACGCCGCTTGAATCCCTCGGCCTCATCGCTGGCAACCGCTCGCTGCCGCTGCTGCTGGCCCGGCAGGCGCGGAGCGGCGGCGTGAAGAAACTGGTGGCCGTCGCCTTCGAGGGCGAAACCGATCCCGCGCTCGCGCAGCTCGTGGATGACATTGTCTGGCTGCGCGTGGGCCAGCTTTCCAAAATGATTTCCGCGTTCACCGACCGGGGCGTCAAGCATTGCGTCATGGTCGGCCAAATCGCTCCGAAAAATCTGTTCGATCTGCGCCCGGATCTCCGCGCGCTGGGCGTGCTGCTGCGGTTGAAGGAAAAAAACGCCCACACGATTTTCGGCGCGATTGCCGACGAACTCCAGAAGGACGGCGTGGCATTGATCGAGGCCACGCCCTGGCTCCAGCCGCTCATGCCGGGCGCGGGCTTTCAACTCGGCCGCAAGTTGTCCGACGATCAGCGCGCCGACGTAGAGTTTGGTTTTCGCATCGCGAAGGAAATTTCGCGGCTGGAAATCGGCCAGATTGTCGTCGTCAAGAACGGCACGGTGCTGGCGGTGGAAGGTTTTGAAGGCACGGACAAATGTCTGGCGCGCGGCGGCGAACTCGCGGGCAAGGACGGCGGCGCGGTGGCGGTGAAAGTCGCCAAGCCCGGTCACGACCTGCGCTTTGACATTCCGTGCATCGGCCCGCAGACACTGGAAACCTGCGGCCGCGTGGGAGTTTCCGCCCTCGCGCTGGAATCCGGCCGGACGCTTTTACTCGAACGCGAGGCTTGCGAAGGACTGGCAAATAAAAATAAGCTTTCGCTGACGACCATCGGATGATTTTCAACCGGAAACCATAACTTAAAACGCAAAACTGATTTACATGCTGACCTCCCACGAACTTTTCGGCTTCATGTCGCCCGCCTTGGCCAATGACATCCTGACCTTCACCCTGGAATCCGACAAGGCGACCTACCGCGCCATCCTCAACGGCGTCGCCCAGGCGCGGCACGTCCGCCCGGTTTTCCTGGAACGCCAGTCAAAACCGCAGCGCCACGCCGCCATGCTTTCCGCGCTGGGCAAGCCGGGGCTGGACCTGCTGGCCGCCAATCTTCTGCGCGCCTGGCTGGTCAAGAAATACAAGGCCATGCTGATGGATTATCTCAACGCGCTCGAAATCAAAAACGAGGAAGGCGTGGTGGAAGGTTTGCCCGCGAGCGTGGACGACGCGAAGCTCAAGGCCGCCGTGGAAATTCTGCTCGGCAAATATCCGCCCGAAGTCGTGGCCGTCTATCTGAACGCGTTCAACGACATGAACGAGGCGAACTGGCCGAATCTCAAGGCGCTGCTGCAAAGCGATACGCGGCTGCAGTTGGGTGGGCATAGTTGAGGCAAGGAACAGTCGGACGTAAAGCTGGCGCGGACATTTATCCATCAAGCAATGTCACATGCCCATAATCACAATCACCAACCCCGTAAAGCTCCCGAGGGCTGGAGCAGTCCAAGACGCTCCGCGCGGTTTCGGGGCGCTGGAATAGCGCGCCAGCGTCTTGGACTGCGGTAGCCCTCTACCGCTTTCCCCGCAGCAACGCCAGCATCTCGCGCACGGCCTTGTCCAAACCAACAAACACCGCGCGGCTGATGATGCTGTGGCCGATGTTCAATTCCACCAGATGCGGCACGCGACGCATCGCGGGCAGGTTCTCGTAGTTTAAGCCGTGCCCGGCATTCACTTTCAGCCCCAGCGCGTGGGCTTGTTCCGCGCCGGTAATCAGACGCTCCAGTTCTGTTTCCGCTTTCCGCTTTCCGCTTTCCGCTTTTGAAAACGCTTCCGCAAACGAGCCAGTGTGCAACTCGATGAATTGCGCGCCGGTGCGGGCCGACGCTTCGATTTGCTTCGCGTCCGGCGCGATGAACAAGCTCACTTCGATCCCGGCGTCGCGCATTTTTTTGCACGTCTCCGTCAAAGCTTTTTCATTGGCCACCACGTCGAGGCCGCCTTCCGTTGTCACTTCCTGGCGACGCTCAGGAACGAGGCAGACGATCTCCGGTTTTAATTTCAATGCGAGCGCCACGATCTCCGGCGTGTTGGCCATTTCCAGATTCAGCCGCGTCTTGACGATCTCGCGCAGTTTCCAGATGTCGCGATCCTGCATGTGCCGCCGGTCTTCGCGCAGATGTGCGGTGATGCCGTGCGCGCCCGCCGCCTCGCTGATGCGCGCGGCCTCGACGGGACAGGGTTCACCGGCCAGCCGCCCGCGATACCGAGCTTCGCGCAGGGTCGCGACGTGATCAATGTTGACGCCTAGTTTGAGCATAATGAATAAGGGCCATGCTTCTCTGCCAAAGCGCGCGGGGTTTGGCAAATGGAATAAGCACGCCGTTGACTTGATCTCGTTACACCTGAGATCCCACAAGCTTAAAACATATTGGCCGGTCAACTCCCAGCCAAAACGATTCAGGCCGGAAACGCTTAAACGTCTCCGGCCTCTTTTTTTATGTCAATGGCACCCGCACTGAAAACTGAAGCGGGGACAAAGCGGCTGGGCGATTTCTGGGTGAGGTGGATGGATAAGATTAAAGTTTGCGTCGCCTCGTCCGAAGCTGTTTTGTGTGGGCTGTGTCTAAATTTGGTTCGTTTGTAAAATACTGGCTGCCGGTGCTGGCCTGGATGGCGTTGATCTTTTCCGGCTCGGGTGATGCCCGGTCGGCCGCCCATTCCTCGCGGATCATTTTGCCGCTGATGCGCTGGCTCTGGCCGCACATGTCCCAGGAGAATCTGGATCTGACAGTTTTGCTCGTCCGCAAATGCGCGCATCTCACGGAATATGCCGTGCTGGCCTGGCTGTTCTGGCGCGCGGTGCGGAAGCCGGTGAAACGGGACACACGGCCGTGGTCCTGGCGGCTGGTCGGCGGCGCGATTCTTTTTGTGGCGCTCTATGCGGCCAGTGATGAATGGCACCAGACGTTTGTCCCGAACCGCGAAGGCTGCGTCCGGGATGTGGTGATTGACACCACCGGGGCCGTGCTGGGGATGGGCGCGCTGTGGGGATATCACTGCTTACGCGGGTGCCGGCGCCGGGTCACTGCTCCCGCAGTCGCCGCAACTGCACGCAGGTCTGCGTGAACGCGGTGTCGAGTTCCAGCAAGAGGCCGCCGGTGTTTTCCGTCAGGCCGGCGCGCGCCAACTCTTCGAGCCGCCGGGAAATTTCCACCATGCGTCGGGCACCCAGGTTGAGGCTCATGCTTTTCAGCGCGTGCGCATGAAAGGCCAGCCGGGAAACATCGTGAACGCTTCCTTTGATCTGCGTGATGGCCTGCGGCGCGCTCTCAAAAAATAAATCCACGAGTTCACGCACGATGTTGACGCCATCATTCGGCGGCATGTCGCGCAGCTCCGCCAAGATGGTTTCATCCAGCAACGGCTCCGCCGGGACCGACAGCGTGCGGCGGAGAAACGAGGTGTCCACCTTCCGGCTGTGCGCCGGCCCCCAGTGCTCCAGGGCCTCCTGCAAGCCGGCCAGCCGCACCGGCTTGGTGATGTAATCATCCATCCCCGCCGCGAGGCATTTCTCCCGGTCCCCCATCAGCGCGTTGCCGGTCATGGCGATGATGCACGGACGCTTCTCCACCGGCCAGCGCTGGCAAATCTCCCGGGCCGCCTGCAGGCCGTCCATCTCAGGCATCTGCACGTCGAGAAAAACAATGTCGTAGGTGCGCCGTTCGAGTGCGGCCAGCACTTCCTG
>JANYDP010000556.1 GCA_025363535.1 Verrucomicrobiota bacterium
GAGGAAGGGGCATTCTCACTGCGCCGTCTTTTGATCGGAGTTCGTATTGATTGTTGGTTCCGTGGTTGGCCGGCGGGCCGGCGCCGAGGTGAATTTTTATTTTTGCATCCGTCACAGGGGACTTGAGCTGTGCATCGTCAAGGATCACCAACGCTTGATCGCGGATTTTTTCCGCGTCGGGTTGGTGCTCCGTCGCCACGAGGATTTCAATCAACTGTCGCGTCTGGCTGACGAATCTTTTGTCAGCATAGGGCGGAGGTTCCCGTAGCATCGGCATGTTCGCGAAGTTGGAATTTGTTTTCGCCATGTCGCGGAAGTACTGGTTTTGTTCCGCGCGGCGGGCCGTGCTTTGCTCCTCGGATTTCTTCATGTGATCCCGCAACTGCTGGATGCTCGCGAACGCCGCCTGCGGATTGCCAATGTAAGTCAGGCATTTTTCGTAGTCGCCGTGCTGCACGAGCACACCTTCCACCAGGCCAAAACCCTGTTTGGCCAGCGAGGGGTCGCGCTGCTCGATATTTTCAAACAGTTGATAGTTTGCCGCGCCGTCGCCGAGGTAATCGTTGATCGAGCTTGCGTCTTGGAACAGTTGAAAATTGCCCGTCCCGTTGGTCAGTGCCTGCGCGTTGGCATCGCAAATTTCGAGCAAAGCCTGTTTCGCCTTGGGGTAGCGCTTGCCCAGTTCAATCCAGTCCGACAACGCAAAGGACAACCGCACGCCGGTCTGGGCCGGATCATATTCCAGCGCGTGGCGGTGATACCAGAGATGGTGCTGCAATGCTTCTTCGAAATGCCCCACCTCCATCAGTTTCGTTGCGTCCTGCAAAATCTTTTGCAAATCCGGCTTCTCTCCCGGCGCGAGCGGTGGCGACCAGGTTTCTACGGAAGCCAGGAGTGCGTTGGTTGAGCCAAGTTCAAGGTTGCTCTCCGCAGCCGCCTCATCCTTGCTCCCAAAATAAACCTCTGCGAAGCCATTGCCGTCGGCTGCATACATCGTGACATGCGGCAGGCCAGAAACCCGATGCGGATAGACCAGTTCAAAATCTCCGGTTCCTTGTGAGATGAGCATTGATTGAGTGGCGGCCTCCGTGGTGGCGATGTCATTGGTGGAGGTCACGTAAAGCGCCAGCCGCGCATTGTCCGCGCTGATGAGGTTATAGAGTCCTTTCACCTTCATTTCGTTTTCGGATCGCTCGACGGAAAGGATTTCAATGGAGTCGCCCTTTGGAAACCAAGTCTTGCCGACCTGGTCGAAAACGGTTGCGGAGTTGTGTTCCGCAAGCGCCCGCTGGTTATGGGCGGCGACTGCTTGAGCGCGGTTGCGGCCTTTGACAAAAGCCGGAATGGCCATCGCGGCCAGCATGCCGATGATGGCAATCGCAATTGGAATCAAAATCACGCACGCCATCACGACGGCAAAGCGTCGCCAGAAACGGTCGGGAGCTGGCGCGCTCGCCGCAGTGACTGGCAAAGCGCAACCGAAGGCAGCTTTAACATCTTCTCCCGACAGGACGATCAAAGCCCAGATGCCAATCGGCAAACTGATCAGGCTGCAAGAGACGATGCCGAGAATCCCGGCGGCAAGCGCCCAGGCATAGCTGCGGCGTTTCAACATCTGATAGCCGCCGAACAAGATCAGCATGCCGGGAAAAATTTGGAACAGAACGACGTAAAAGAAAATTGCCACCGGCCCCCAGGTCAGCAGGGATTTTCCAAAGCTTGAGAAATGATCCGGCATGACTTGGAGACCATGAAGGAACAAAGTCGGAAACAGAGCGGACGAAATTCCTGACAAAATTTTCCACGCCGCCGCCACCATCAAAGCCACCGCCGGGGCAGTGATTTTTCCTGAGCCTGCCAAATTGCCCGGACTCAAATTTCCGCTTTCCGCTTTCCGCTTTCCGCTTTCGTTTGAAGGGGTTCCCGCAATCGTCTCCACCCGTGTCCCCATCTCGCTGACGTGCTGGTAGCGACGCTCCGGTTCCTTGGCCAGCGAACGCATCACCACTTCATCCAGCCGCACATCCACCGCCACTTTTTGCGAGGGCGCCTGGAATTTTCCCAGCGGCAGTTCGCCGGTGAGCAGTTCGTAAAACACCACGCCCAGCGAATAAATGTCCGCGCGATGATCCACGTCCTGCGGCCGCTCG
>JANYDP010000315.1 GCA_025363535.1 Verrucomicrobiota bacterium
ACGCGCCCTGCCAAAGATACTATTCCTAGCGGCTGCTGGAACTGCGAAGTCGAGGATGTGTTGACTGGAAAAATTTTGTCCGTCCGCGCGCGTAACGTCGTGAACGCCACCGGCCCGTGGGCTGACGGCCTGCCGCACAGCCAGGTGAAGCTCCGCGTGACCAAGGGCGTCCACATCGTGATGGAGCGCAGCCGCGTGGCCGTACCGGAAACCGTCGTGATGACCGAAGGCAAACGCATCCTCTTCGCGATCCCGTGGGGCGAGCGCACCATCCTCGGCACCACCGACACGGATTATCAAGGTTCCGCCGACCAGGTGACCGCCAACGTGGCGGATATTGATTACGTCTTGAAAATTACGAATCAATTTTTCCCGAAAGCGAAACTTACCATCGCCGATGTCGTCAGTTCGTGGGCCGGTCTGCGTCCGCTGCTGGCCAATCCCAACGGCAAGCCCTCGGACATTTCACGCTCGCACGAAATAAAAAATCCCGAACCCGGCTGGTGGGATGTCACGGGCGGCAAACTCACCACCTACCGCCTCATGGCCGAGCAGACTGTGGATCGGATTATTTCATCAACGAAAGGTGCGTCCGGCGTTTCTGCCTGCCGCACCGCAACCGAACTCCTGTTGCCCGCGAGCGAGACGCAAAATATCAGTGGCATTCTCCCGCCCGAATTCTGCCGCCATGTGGTGGAACATTACTGCGCCCACGAGTGGGCCATTCATCTCGACGACGTGATGGTGCGGCGCACGGGCTGGCAACACTATCATCGTGACGCCGCTGAAAAAGCGGAGCACGTCGCCAACTGGATGAGTGAACTCCTTGGCTGGAGCAACGAGCAGCGCGCCGACGAACTGGAACGCTGTCGTGCGAAAACGCCCGTGGAATCAGGCGATAATTCATCCCGGAGCGCGGGCTTCCGCCCGCTGCAACTTCCAAATTGATGAGCGTGTGTTTCAAAACGTGCGGTGTGGCGGCGGGTATCCCTGCCCGCCGTAGAGCCGGGCTTCCAGCCCGGCGGCAGGATGCTGCCCTCTACGTCAGGCAGGGATGCCTGACACCACCATGATTCACCGCGCCCTCAACTGGTTCAAGCCCGCGCCTGCCGCGCCACGCCGTTCGCCCGCCGAGGTGGAAAAGCTTTTTCCAAAATTCCGCTGGCAGGTGTTTGAAGCCGCGTTCATGGCCTACGCATGTTTTACGGGGTGCGCAACAACTTCGCGCCCGTCTCCAAGGAAATCGGCGCGGCGCTGCACTACGACAAGGCGATGATCGGCGACATCCCCGCCGGCACGGCAGGGATGTTAAGCATGGGCTGGCTCTCGGGCAAGCTCGGTGGCCGACGCGGACGCGTAAGTTTGTTTGCAATGATTCCGCTGCTGCTCGCCTTCGCCGCCATCCGCGTGGTGCCGGACAAAATGCTGTGACTCGACATGGCGCTGTTCGGCGTGATCCGATTTTTCGTGTATGTGCCCGTGATGTTTTCCGGCGTGATGTCACTGACCTCACCTCCAAAAAAGCCGTCGGCACCGCCGCGGGCTTCGTGGGATTTTTCGGTTACGTTGGCCGTGTGATTCAGGGCAAGGGCCTCGGCTGGATCGCGCAACATTACGGCTGGAACGCCGGCCTGTGGTGCGTGCTGGGCTGCACCTTCATCGCCATGAAGTCTCCTGACATTCTTGTGGAACGTCCGGCCAAAAGGATGAGAAAGGGCGAGCATTGCAGGCTTGTTCGTCGTTGGGAAACGGCCTTGCCTCGGTCGATTTGCCGTCCTGCGTATGGAGACTTTTTTGTTCGCCGGTTTCGGCGTCTTGAAAATAAAAAACGCGACCCCGGCGAAACAGATAATACCGCTGTTTTTGCATAACACATCATTCTAAAACGGGGGTGGAATGAGGCGTTAATGCCTACTGACCGACTTCAGCCGGATTGTGCCGGGATAATGGCCTCTAGTTGAAGAGAACCGAATCTTCTGACACTTCTTCTGACAGTCGTGGGTTTTGAGGCGCTTTCTCCAAAGTCTACCGCTGTCAATCAGCGGCTTATGAAATGGCTCCAGAGGAAGGGCTCGGCTTCCGTATGCCAATTTCAAGGCTTATCGTAACATGATTTTCAAGATAATCAAGCCAACAAGCAACTACTCGCCAACTGCAAAAAATTAAAAGTTGCTGGCATTTTTGCTGGCACTTGCCGACCTTAAACAAAAAAATTACCCTGAAAAAAATTAGCCAAATTCCCTCCCTTATTTGCGATTTGTTGAGGAGAAATTTGCCCTTCATTTGCAGCGCGTTGGCGGGCGTATTTGCGGATTAGCTAATCAGACAAGCCAGAAACCCATTGCCAACGCTTCCCTTGCGGGTTTAGCATCTTCCCTGACAGCAAAAATTAAAACGACCAGCAATCAAACACACAACATTTTAGCGTAGCTCGGCTACGGTCTTACCTGAAACCGCGAATTTTCTACTGACGAGACCATGCCAATGCACGCGCCAATCGGCGCGGCTTGGCGTTACTCTCGTCATTGGCGCTTCGCGGT
>JANYDP010000598.1 GCA_025363535.1 Verrucomicrobiota bacterium
CACTTTTCTCTCCATTCCCGGCCAGGGCTTCGAGAGCGGGATCGGTTTTGTGCAAAATTATTTCGGCCTGCCGCTCGCGCTCATCATCGTGTGCGCCGTCTTTCTGCCGATCTACCGGAAGCTCGGCGTCTATACCGCCTACGAATTTCTCGGCCAGCGTTTCGACGCTAAAACCCGGCTGCTCGGCGCGGGACTGTTTCTGCTTCAACGTGGATTCGCGGCGGGCGTCACGATCTATGCGCCGGCCATTATTCTCGCCACCGTGCTGGGCTGGCGGCTCGACCTGACGATCATCGGCACGGGCCTGCTCGTGATTGCCTACACCGTAACCGGCGGCAGCGAAGCCGTGAGCCTCACGCAAAAATGGCAGATGGGAATCATCTTCGGCGGCATGGTGACGGCATTTGTGATCTTGCTAGCGCGGCTGCCGGACGGTCTGGGCTTTGGCGGCGCGGCGCGTGTCGCCGGGGCGATGGGCAAACTTCAGGCGGTGGATTTCTCCTTTGATCCGCACAAGCGCTACACACTCTGGACGGGTTTGTTCGGCGGGCTTTTCCTGTCGCTCTCCTACTTCGGCACCGATCAATCGCAGGTGCAACGCTACATCGGCGGCGCGGCGCTGCGCGAGGGGCGGCTCGGCTTGATGTTCAACGCGCTGCTGAAAGTTCCGATGCAGTTTTTCATCCTGCTGCTCGGCGCGCTGCTGTTTGTCTTCTATCAATTCCAACCCGCGCCCGCTTTTTACAACCGCGTCGAATGGCAGCGTCACGCCAGCGCCGCGAACGGCAGCCAGTTGCGCGCGTTGGAGGAAAAGCACGCCGCGTTGCACGCCGTGAAGCGGGAGAAAATCCGTGCCTGGCTTGATGCCCGCGAACAAGGCGCCGCCACCGAACCGGCCGCGCGCGCCGCCATGCTCGCCGCCCAGTCGGCCACCGACGCCGTGCGCAAAGAAGCCAAGGCGGCGCTGGTTGCCGCTGATCCGCACGCGAAGAAGGAAGACTCCGACTACGTCTTCATCGGTTTTATTCTCGACCAACTGCCCCACGGCGTCATTGGTTTGCTCATCGCCGTGATGATCGCCGCCGCGCTGGGTTCCAAGGCCGGCGAACTCAACGCGCTCGGCACGACGACGACGATTGATCTCTGGCGGCATTTCCGTCCGCTCGCCGCGCACGACGAACGGCGGAATGTGCGCGCCGCGAAATGGTTCACCGCGCTTTGGGGTTTTATCGCCATCGGCTTCGCGCTGTTCGCCGGGTTCTCGGAAAATCTGATCGAGGCGATCAACATCATCGGTTCGATTTTCTACGGCGTGGTGCTGGGGATTTTTCTGGTGGCGTTTTTTCTGAAGCGCGTCGGCGGCACGGCGGTGTTCTGGGCGGCGGTCGTGGCGCAACTGCTGATCTTCGCGCTGTTTTATTTTTACCGGGATCGGGTGGCGTATCTGTGGTACAACCTCATCGGCTGCGCGGCGTGCGCGGGGTTGAGCGTGGTGCTGCAGGCGGTCATGCCGACACAAAACGTCACTACAAAAAATTAACTGCGGATGGAATTGGATAATCATGGATGGAATTTGACGGTAGGGCGCGTCGCTCCGCGCGCGCCGTTCGTGGCAAACCCGAACGCGTTCGTTGGCAGACAGCGGCGCGCGCGGAGCGCCGCGCCCTACCAGTTTGATTTTATCTGCTTCCATCCGGTTTTATCTGCGGTTGAAATCTGGTTCTCCCTTAACGCATGAGCCGCGCTTCCGTCATCTGCTTCGGCCAGCAGCCCTGCGGGTTTTTCCCGAAGCGTTTTCTCGTCGCAAAGATTTTCACGGCGCGGCGGCTGCAACGGGAGATCGGCGGCGAAATTGTTTTCTTCTACCACGACAGCGACCACGATCCGCGCGAAACTCAGACGACCTTGCGTCATCGAAAGACCAACGAACCAGCCATCCTGAATTTTGCCTTCGCCAACAAGGTGCAACGGAAATTTTCCCCGCTCTACCTCAAGCGCATCGCTCTCGACTGGCAGGCGAAGACCGAACTGCAACTGCCCAACTACGTTGAGCGACCCTGCATCGAAGTTTTCAAGAAGGCCGCCGCCGTGACCATCGCAGATTTCTGTCTGGAGATGTATCGCCACATGGGATTGCTTGAAGGCATCCGCGTGGTGCGATCCAGCGATCCGGTTTTGCGAGGGGCGGCTTGCGACATCCCCGAATTCTTCGCGGACGTTCCCTATGAAGAGGAGGTTGTTCGGGCACGGTTTAACAAGGACAATTTTCAACTTCACGAAGGCGGCAATTCCTTCATCACCCTGCCTCTGACTGTGTTCACCAAGGAACAAATCAGCCCGACGCGCGACACGCGGTTGCACTGGATGCAGTCCGTGATCCATTGCACGCATTACGTTGCCGGTGCGGGCGAACAAGCCTATCTTCGCCGCAAAGACGCGCCTGAAATAAACTACGTCCAACGCGACACCATCGACCGATCTGATGAAGCCTACACCGAAATCCCCGCCTGAACTCGCACCGCTGCTGGCCTTCGGCGCGCATCCCGACGACCTTGAATTTGGCTGCGGCGGAATCATTGCCAACGAGACGCGCGTCGGTCGCAAGGTTCACTTTGTCATTTGCTCAAAGGGCGAATCCGGCACCAACGGTACGCCCAAGCAGCGAACTGCTGAAGCGAAGCAGGCGGCAAAACTTCTGGGCGCGACAATTGAATTCATCGAACTCAACGGCGACGCACATCTGGAAATTCGCGCCGCCCACGCCATCAAACTCGCGGGCATCCTGCGACGCATTCGACCAGGCGTTGTGCTCGTTCCGAGCCTGGTGGAGAACCAGCATCCCGATCATTGGCGGTTGGGAAAACTGGTACGCGACGCGGCGCGGCTGGCGCGTTACGGCGGGCTGAAAGAACTGCATCATTCGCCCGCGCACGCCATTGACCAGTTGTTTTATTACGCCGTCACGCCCGAAGCCGAGCCGCGCGACATCTCGCCGGTGCTGCTGGACGTGTCGAATCCCCAAGTCATCGCCGCGTGGACGGCGGCGATGGCGGCGCACAAATCACAGACGCAGACGCGCAACTACGTCGAGCTGCAACTCACCCGCGCCTACTTGCTCGGCGCGCGCGCGGGCGTCGGACACGCGATGGCTTTGTTTCCCAACGACCCTTTGGTGCTCGACTCGCTGGCGCAGGTGGGGCGCGGCGCGCGGCGTTTCTAACTATGAAGATCGGCATCACCTGTTATCCGTCGGTCGGCGGCAGCGGTATTCTCGCCACGGCGCTGGGGGAAGAGTTGGCCGGTCGCGGGCATGAAGTGCATTTCATCAGCTACGAGCGGCCATTCCGTCTGCCGGTGAATTCTCCGCGCCTGCATTTTCATCCGGTGGTCATCAACGACTACGACCTGTTCAAATATCCCGACTACACGTTGCCGCTGTCGGTGAAGATGGCGGAAGTCAGCCGCGATTTTCAACTCGACGTGCTGCACGTCCACTACGCCGTGCCGCACGCGACGGCGGCCATTCTTGCCCGTGCCATGCTGCCAAAGAAAATTCAGCCGCGCGTCGTCACGACGTTGCACGGCACCGACACCACGCTGCTGGGCCGCGATCCGGGTTACGGCCCGGCTATTCATCACGCGCTGACCCACTCGGATGCGGTGACGACGGTCTCCGCTTTTTTGAAAACGGAAACCCAGCATGTGCTGGGCTTCAAAGGCCCGATGGAGGTCATCCATAATTTTTTCACGCCGCGGGCGCCGGTTCGTTCGCGCGACGAAGTCCGCCGCGAGCTGGGCGTGGGGAGCGAGACGTTGCTGTTTCATTCGTCCAACTTGCGGCCGTTGAAACGGATTGATCTGCTGCTTGAAACCGCCGCGCGCATCCAACCGCGTGAAGCATTCAAGTTGTTGATTCTTGCCGGAGGCGACTTCACGCCGTTTGCGAAAGAGGTTCGCCGTCTCGGTCTTGAGGATCAGATGATCGTGCGCGAAAAAGTCAGCGACATCGAAGACTACCTGCAAGCCGTCGATCTGGGGCTGGTCACTTCCGAAACAGAAAGCTTCTGCCTGACCATTTTGGAGGCGATGTTTTTTGGCTGCCCCAGCGTGGCGCGGCGGGTGGGAGGAATTCCGGAAGTCGTGGAAGACAAACTGACCGGGCGGCTCGTGGATTCCGCGGAGGCCGGCGCGCTTGCACGGGTGGTTGAAGAATTGATTTTCCAACCCGAACAGCGACAGGCGCTGGGACGGGCGGCGCAGTTGCGGGCGCGGGATTTTTTTTCAGCGGCGGTCATCGTGCCGCAGTATGAAAGGCTTTACGCGCGGGTTTGCCAGCAGAAGTAAACTAGTTCATGCCTGTCGTGCAAGCTGTCGTGCTGCTTCTTCAATCCACTCCGAGTCCGGTTGCGCGTAGGGGCGGTAGGTTTCCGTGAAGCCCTGGCGGTCGTGGTAGAACAGCGCGCGATGAAACCCGAGCGTCGCGGCGTCGGGCGAATCAATCAGGCTAGCCGAATCGCTCGCGCTCATTTGGAAGAGGACGCGCATTTCAAATTCACTCAATGTTTTCCGGCCCAAAAAGCGGTTGACGTTGTTGTAGGTGTCGCACGCGGCGAGGACGTGGAAGCCCCGGCCCGGGCCTTCGGTGAGCAGATCCATCAGCACGCCGGCGGGATTCACGGCGGCAGGCGTGTCGCTGCTGGAGAAACTAAAATCATCCTCCGACTTCAGCTTTTTGAAATTCTGCAGGCCTTGGATCAAGATGAACGTTTCCGGAGCCGCCGGATTTTCCGCGCCGCTGCGCCGTTTCAAATCTTCGGACAACCTGGCCATGACTTCCGCAAGATCGCTGTTGCCGACCTGAATCACCTCGTGCGGCCCGGCGGCGATGGTGCGCTGGAAAAAATCCCGCAGCGGCGAGCCGGGCGGCGTGCTGTCGAGAATGACAAAGCGCGCCTGGCCGCGCGGGTATTGCGCCGCCAGCGCGACGAGCGCCAGCGCCAGAATCGTCAGCGCGCGTTCTTCGCTCTGGCCGATGATGAGCAGGTTGCTGCCGCTCTGTCTTTGAAAAACCGCCTCGGTCGGACCCTTGATGGAATTGGGCGCGCCGAGCCAGACCCGCGCCTGGGTGGGAGATATAGCAGGGATTTCGTGGAGGGCCGCGCGTAACAGAAAATTTTCCCGCACCGCGGCCGGAGCGTTGCCTTCAAAGACAATCGGCCCGGGATATTTGTCCGCAGCCAGATCGGCGCGTGCGCGTACTTTTGCCAGACACGCGTCGCGCTCCTGATCGTCCAGCCACACGGCTTGAAACGGACTATTGCCTTCGATGGAGCCGGCGGTGTCGTTGTAAATGCCCTCGCCCGGACGCGACAACAATCGCGGCGCGGGATTATCCTGGTCCATGATCAGATAGGCGTCGGCCTCGTTGCACTGAAGCGCGATGCGGATGACCATCTGGCCAATGGTGGCGCGGGCCAGCGTGTAAGCGCCGCCCAGCGTCTGCGAACCGAGCAGTACATGGATGCCGAAGGCGCGGCCCTGCCGGATGATGCGGTCCAGCAAAACAGCCGCGCCTTGTGAGACGCGGTCTTCCTCGACGAAAAATTCCTGGAACTCGTCAATCATCAGCAGCGAGCGCGGCATCGCCTCGGTGCCGCCGTTGCGTTTGTAGCCGGCGAGATCCTGCGCGCCGACATTGCGGAACAAATCGCCGCGCCGGCGCAGTTCCTCGTCCACGCGTTGCAGTACGCTGAGGCCAAACTGGCGGTCGCTCTCGATGGCCACGACCTTCGCGTGCGGCAACCGACGGGTGCCGTAGCATTTGAACTCAACGCCCTTTTTGAAATCTACGAGATAAAATTCCACCTGCTCCGGGCTGCACCACAGCGCGAGGTTGGTGATGATGACGTGGAACAAAGTGGATTTGCCGGAGCCGGTTTTGCCCGCGATCAAGGCGTGCTGCCGCGTGCCGCGTCCGACTTCGAGATATTGCAGCTTGGTCGCGCCGGAGCGGCCGATCGGCACGCGTAATTCCTCGGTGGTGTCCTCCGTCCAGAGTTTCATGTTGGGCGGGGCGACCTGGGTGAAGGGCACTTCGACGCGGGCGGAGTCCTTGCTGCTGCGACCGGCCTGGTGAAGAAATTTGGTGGCAAATTCTGTCGCGGGCGGCGGCTCAAGCACGAGTCTTGTTCCAGCATCCTCCCGACCGGAAAATACGAAACCATTTTTAGTGTGCGTCAGACAGATGCTGTTCTTGCGCAGTTCGTCCACGACGAGTTTATCGGAAAGCGCCGCGCGCTGATCCCATTGGATGAGCGTATAGACACCGCAGCGCGCCCCGCTCGCGGCGATGTTGCGCAGGCGGCGCAACGCGGTTTCGCTGAAGTTGACCGGGAAGGCGGCGATGACCAGGAAGTGATATTTCTCCGCCGTTGCGCCCGCCTCGGCGTTGTATTCGGCGATGGTGGCGTATTCGTTGCGGAGATACATCTGGATGACTTTCTCCATGTGCTCATTCAGCTCGGCGAGCTTCTCCTCGAACTGCGCGGTCTGGGTCCAAATGCGGCTGTTGATGGAACTGCCCTCGTAATCGGCGAGGTGCATGATTGCGGCAAAATTCTGGCCGAGACCCACGGGGTCGAAAATGGTGAAGCTGGCCTTGCCGGGCGGCGTGGTGGACAGCAGCCGGAAAACGAGATTGTTGATCGCGGCCACCGCATCGTCGCCGCCGGTCTGTCCGGTCTCGAAAAAAATGGAGCCGGACAATGGATGCGTCAGCGACAGGGGGATGGAAAAAATCGCCGGGCCGGGCAGCGCGAGCTGCGGATCCTTGGGGAGTTTATCTGCAAAGATTTCCAGCTCGACATCCAGTCGCGCAAACTTTGCGGCGTTTTGGAACTGAGTCGGTGGCGTCCAATGTTCCCAGCGCGCATCGTCCCACGCTGGAAAAAGGTCTTCGGCGGCGGACTGGGCAGCGTGAAGCGTGGCGTACAATGGATCGAACGTTTGCTTCCATTCGGCGGCGAGCGACTGCCACCGCGTTTCGTGAAGGGATTTTAATTCCGCCATTTTCGCCGTGTGCGCTTTGGTGAATTGAACAGATTGCGCGGCGGCATTCTCCCGGAAGCGGGCGATGCTGTCGGCTTGATGGCGTTGCGCCTGCTCCAGTCCCGTGCGACGTAGCTCGGAATTTTTTTGGATGAGGCGGCGGACTTTTTCATCTACCGTTCCGGGCCGCGTCAGCCGCAGGCTGGCGAGTTCCTTGGTCTGCTGTTTCCATTCCAGATTCACCGCGCGAATTGCGGCGGCGAACTCGTCCTTGATCCGCTGCTGGTCGGCGGCGTGATGCCGGCCGGCCTTGTCAAAACAACCGTCGAAGAGGCGGCGTGCGCGGGCCACGCCGCCGGCAATTTCCCCGGCGAGCGGTTGGGCCGCGCGCATTCCGAGCCAGTAAAAAATCCACACGCTCACGAGTGCGGCACCTCCGACCAACGGCAACCACGCCGGAACATTTTGAAATCCCAAGCGCGCCAGCACCGGCCCCGCTACCGCCAGGCCCAACAACAGCAAGGTCAAGAACCAAACCGGCGCGTATTTGAAAATCGTCGGCGCGAGATGTTTTCGGAACCGCTCCAGATTCGCGCGGATTTTTTTTTCGAGCTGCTCGCTCTCGGCGAACAACTCGTATTCAGTGCGCGCGAAATCGGGATCGGGCCACTGGTGATCGGGTGTCAGCAGCCGGCGGAATTTCCCGTTGCCACGAAACGCGCTGCCCGCCTCCTTCGCCAGTCGTTCCACCGTGGCGCTGCCCGCGGTCAACTTCTGTTGAAACGCCTCGTGCTGGGTGACGGAATCGGCGAGTGCCTGATCGCGGCGGCGTTCGGCGAGCGTGGAGTTTTCCCGGTTGCGTTCATTGGACTGCTGTTCCTGCTCGTTGACTTGGTCACCGAGACGTTGCTTGGCGGCCGCGTGCGCGCGGCTGATCGCGGTCTGGCGTTTTTGAAACCAGGCTTCGCGGCGTTTTTTTTCCGCCTCCAATGTGGTCTCGGCGGCGGCGCTGTTCGCGGAGAGGCCGGCTTCCAGGCTGCGGTTTTTGGTTTCAAACGCGTTGAGTTCCGCGTTGGCGCGGGTGCGGGATTCGTGGTTCATCGCTTCCTCGCGCGCGGCAAAATCGCGCATCACACTTTTGAGGGTGTCCAGCATGACCAGCATTTCTTTGGCACCAAGGGAGCTATTCACAATCATTTTGAATTTTCTTCAGAATTTCATCCAGCTTGTCAATGTAGGTCACGGCCTTGTCCACCCGCGCGCGCAACTCCTGCATGAACTGCTCGTCGAACTCCTGGCTTTTCGCGTCGCGCCAGTAGTTCCGGGTCTCCGCCCAGCGCAGCATCAACTCCTGGGTGGATGCCACGAGCCGGCTTTTGTTGCCGCTCAAGTTCACGCGGGCGAACCTTTCTCCTCCGGGTCGCCGGTGGCTCCGTCGCGCGGAGCCGGGGGCAGCACCTCGGCATAGGCATCCAGGGTTTCGACCAGTTGCGACAAATAGGCGACGGCTTTTTTCATGTCGCTCGCGAGAAACCCGTGCAACTGCTCCATCTGCTTGGTCAACGGATCGGTGCGGTTTTCCATGTCGCGATCCCAATGCTTGACGATGGCGAGTTTTTCCTCGGCGTCCTGGACCGCGCGTTTGGCGCGCTGCATCGCCATGTGCGGCAGCGACGTGCCTTGCTTGAATTGGGAGATGCGTGCGTTGAGCAGTTCCGCCTGCGCCTCCTCGAGCCGCCGTTTGCGGAGGCGCACTTCATTTTCCCAATGCCGGCGCTGGTCGTTTTGCAGCCACGCGCGCGTGCGCAACACTTCCGCGCTGACTTCCTCCAGCACCGGCCGCGCCTTGCAGAGATACAAAATCAGGCTGGCGCGAAAGGCGGCGAGCGCTTCGACGGAGGTGATCTTTGCCGACTGGGCCATGCGTCAGCGCTGGTTGAGATACTCCTCGATGCGCTGGGCTTTGCGGAGCAGATAGGGCGTGTGTTCCTTGGAAAGATCCACAAACTTTTTCAACGCCCGCATCGCCTGCTTGAATTCGTCGGCAAACTTTTCGTGTTCCTGATCCTGCCAGGTGTCGCCCAGCGCGCCGAACCGGGAATGGAGCATGATCATCCGGTTCTCCAGGTCGCTGTTGAACCGCTGCAGTTCCTCGGCGAACCGCCGCACTTTTTCCGGATCCATGATTGCCTGTGACATCGTCGTTCCTGTGGTTAAAGTTTCTGGCCCCACTATCGCCGAGGCCGGGGGAAGAGGCCACCACAATTCGGCGCGACGAAGAATAGTTTGGGAAAATCAGGAAGGAAAGTGGCTGTCCGACATGGATTCGAACCATGACAAAGGCCTCCAAAGAGCCTTGTGCTACCATTACACCATCGGACAAACCGGAGAAAGGCTAGCAGCCGTCGGCGGGCCGCACAAGCCGAGAAACCGTGAAGCAGGCCGATTCAATCCGCCGCCGGGCGGGGATAACCCGAACGCCGGCTGGCCTGGGCCAGTTGCCGTTCCCATTGGCTTTTGTGCATCAGCGGGTCGGCGTCGGTGCCCCAGAGTTTTTTCACCATCTCGCGCTGCGGCACGAACGGGCATTTGGCCTTCGGCTGCCGGTGCGCGTCGTCGAGCTGGCGCAGGGTTAGTTGCGCGCCGGTCATCACGGTGGTTTTTGCAAACTGCTCGTTGAGCGCGTGTGTCGCGTCGTCGAGCGCGCCCCAACGTTCCTCGTCGGTCTTGCCCCAGAGCGTCGGCTGCGTATCGAGCCGCGAAAGATTCCAGAGCGCGAGACGAATCTGCCGCACGGGTTTGAACTGGTCGCCCATGATGCCGCGAAAAATTTCCGTCAGCGTTGCGTTGAACACGGAATTCAAAAACTGCGGCGCGTGATAACGATGCGAGCCAGCCACCTCGCTGAAATCGTTGAAGCGAATTGTCAGCGACAGTTCGCGCGCTTGCAATTGCTCCCGGCGTAACTGACCTACCAGCCGCGTGGCTTCGCTCAAGGTGAATGTCAATGCGGCTTCGTAATCCGGCTCATCGTAGGGCAGCGTGGTGTTGCTGGAAATCGTGGTGCGATCCTGCACCTCCAGCAACAGCGGCTCATTCCACAGGCCGTTGGCGAACAGCCAGAGCTGCGTCCCCCAGATGCCGAACTTCTGCCGGAGCAGCGGCGACGGCAGCTTCGCAACGTGGCCGAAGGTCATTGCGCCCAACGCGGCCAGCGAGCGTTGCCGGTTTTTGCCGATGCCGGAAAGCTCGCGCACGGAGCGGTCGCGCAGAAATTCCTTCTCCGCGCCGGTGGGCACTTCGAGAAAGCCGGGCTTGGCGGCGTCGGTGGCGAGCTTGGCGAGACGCGAGGAGTTTCCAAGACCGGCGGAGACGGGCAGGCCGACTTCGCGGCGGATGCGCTCGCAAATCTCTTTCACATATTTTTCCGACGTGCCGTCACGCCAGACGTGGCGATCCATCGTGGTGCAATCGAGGAAACCTTCATCAATGGAAACCGGCACGAGCATCGGGGAATACTCTTCAAGGATGTGAAACATTTCCGCCGACAACCGCCGGTATTCGTCGTAATGCGGCCGGCACAGCACCCCGCGCGGACAGAGCCGCGCCGCCTCGAAGCACGCCATGCCGGTTTTGATGCCGAATTTTTTCGCCGCGTGATTGGCCGCGATGACAATGCCATCACCGCGCCGCCCGCCGCCGACCCACACGGCGCGGCCTTCGAGCTTGGGATCAATCGCGATTTCGCAACTGGCGAAGAAGCTGTCGCCATCCACATGCAAAATCCGGTTGGGTGCGGTTGCGTTCACAAAGGACAGACCAAGCTAGACTGCCATCCGCCGCCGTGCCACGCTGAGTTATTCACAACGGGCCAGTTGTCGTCGCCACCGACTTTCTCACAGGCGTGCGGCCAAAGGCTGTCCAACCCCCGCCAATAGCCGGGCCGTCCTGACGGCCGCTGAAAACCATCCACATTCAGGCATTGAACGCGCCGGGTTTTCCCGCACACTGTCGGCATGGGCAAATCTAAAATTCCCGCCACTGGCGAAGGTTATCTCGGCGAAATCATGGTTCACAAACTGTCCCGCGCCATCGGCGTCGTGGAAACCGTGACCGAAGCCAAGGCCGGCTGGCCGCCTCAGATTGTGTTGAAACTCACCGATGGCGCTTTGAAGAAGGGCCGGCTCAGCGATTTCCGCGACCCCAGTGGCAATGAGCGGGCCAAGCTCTCCGCCAAATAAGCCGGGGCCTTGCGGATACCGACATTTTTTTCGACAGAGCCCGGCGGTTGGAATAATTTTTTGGCATGGCTTTGACACGACATTGCTGGAAGTGCGGGAAGGTTTACGTCTCATCGGGCACGCCGGGGCGTTCGGAATCGTGCGATTGTGGCGCTGACTTCAAAGCCTGTGTGAACTGCGCGAGCTACGATCTGCGCGCGGCGCACCAGTGCAAGGATCGGCGGGCCGAGCCGGTGGAAGACAAGCGGCTGGCGAATTACTGCGACTGGTTCGAGTTCGTCCGCCGCGAATATGTGCCGCCGAAAAAAGATGTATTTGATCTTTCCCGCGAGGACAAGGCGCGGGATACGTTGAAAAAGCTGTTGAGAGATTAAGAAAACACCTTGGCAAATCAGGCGGGAAACCCGAAAAAAGGAGAGGGAATATCAAGAATAGTATCGGCGAAAACACGGAGCATACCCTCCCGGTTCCAACTATCCGAGAAGATGACCAGTCATCGAACAAAAAATGCCTTTGCGCTAACAACCACGCCGCTCATTCCGTATTTCAATTCATCCATGCAAATTCCATTTGCACCGATCTGCGCGGCTTGAACTTTAACTTGAGCAATTGCCTTGTCTGTCCATTGCTGATCTCTGCCTTCCGCGTTCCCGATAACTAGGCCAATCATCTCAGCATTGGCTGGAATTTCTGTGTAAACAATCACACCAGCGGGCAAAATCGCGGGGTGAATTTTTCCGGTGACAACATGCGAGCCGGTTACGCAGCCAGCCAGAATTACAAGGAGCAGCAGTAAATAATTTTTCATACGATAACTACTGGCAAACATGGTGTTTTTGTCAATTTCCGATTTTCCAACAAAATAAGTGCTGAATTTAGAATTAGTAATTTTTCAAATATTGCCGGAGTTTCAGTGCTGCCGTCATTCTGTTGGCAGAAAAGTGGACGGCAAAATCAGAGTGCTTTTTCTGCCGGCAGAATATTGGCTGGACTCAGGATCGAACGAATCGAGCGACGTAAGCGCCATCCACTTCGTCCACGAAGGGCAATAATTCTCGGTCGCTCTCAAGTTTGAATCCCGGTTGCTCGCGCAAAAAAAATTGAACGACTTCGCGGTTCTCTTCCGGTTCCAGACTGCAAGTGCTGTAAATCAAGGTGCCGCCGGACCTTAACAAAGGCACTGCCTGGCGCAACAAATCCAGTTGCGTGTTCCGCAGTCGCGCAATTTCCTCTGCGCGAATGCGCCAGCGCAAATCCACCCGACGGCGCAGGACGCCGGTGTTGGAGCAGGGGGCGTCAATCAGGATGCGGTTGAATTTCAAATTCCAAATTTCAAATTCCAAATTTGAAATGGTTTCAACACACGTCATGCCGAGGCGTTCGCAATTTTCCTCAATCAACTTCAGGCGTTCCGGCGCGTTGTCATGGGCGACGACCTTGCCCTGGTTTTGCATCAACGCGGCGATATAAGTGGTCTTGCCGCCGGGCGCGGCGCAGAGATCGAGAATGGTTTCGCCGGGCTGCGGGTTCAGTTCGCGCACGGCGAGCAGCGTACTGGGGTCTTGGACATAAAAACATCCCTGCTGAAAACTCGGCAACGTTGCCAGCGGCGGATGCGACTTCAATTCAAAGACCAGATTTTCGTCAAACCAATCGTGGCGGACAAAATCGTAGTCCACATTTTCGTCGCGCCACTGTTCGATGAGATCAGTGACATTTTTAGTTCTGTGTTCGTCTGATTTGGTAGGACCGACTTGCCGGTCGGCTTGGACGCGCAGCCGCGCGTCCCTACCAAACTTCAGCGCATTGACGCGTGCGAAGGTCTTCGGCGGTGTGTTGTTCCAGTCGAGGAGGCGCGCGGTTTTCTCCACGCCCCAGCGCTGCTGCCAGCGGGCGATGAGCCATTCGGGCTGGGAATAGCCGACGGCGGGCTGTTTTATTTTCAGTTCGGCCAGGAGATTTTTCGTGGCGTCGAACTCGCGGAGGAAACCGCGCAGCACGGCGTTCACAAACCCGGCCTGCGGGCCGAAGCCGGCGTGCTTGGCTTGTTCGACGGTTTCGTGGACGGCGGCATGGTTGGGGATCCGGTCGAGCCAGAAAATCTGATAAAGGCCCAGCCGCAGCAAGTTTTGCAGCGCCGGCTTCTGCACCCGGCCCGGAGTTTTGCTCGCGATGAGAAAATCGAGCGCGGCCCGCCAGCGGACGACGCCATAGGCCAGCTCCTGGCACAGCCCGCGATCCGCCGGCGAAAGGCGCGCGCCGGCCAGCGCCTGTTCGAGGAGGTTTTCCACGAAGTCGCCGCCTTGGTCGCGTTGCTGCAAAGTGCGCGCCGCAATTTCTCTTGGATTTTGTCCGTTCAACGCGTTTAATGATGGTTGCGTCCATTTGTGGACGCGAGCGTTAAAATTAAAATTATGCGAGAAGAATTCGAAAAATTGGTGGCGGCCGGAAAGATCGAAGGCCGCCAGGTGGAGACGCTGTTGCAATTGACAACCAACGGATTCTGCATGCACCGCAGTTGGGGCTTCGGCCGTATCAAGACGATGGACACGGTGTTTGCCCGCTTCACCATTGATTTTCCGGGCAAGGTCGGCCACACGATGGATTTGGCGTTCGCCGCCGATTCGCTCAAGCCGATTTCCAAGGAACACGTCCTAGCGCGCAAGGCGTCCGATCTCGAAAGCCTGCGCCAACTGGCGGCAACGAATCATCTCGAACTCGTCAAACTTGTCCTCAACAGCTATGAAGGTGAGGCCACCGTGGATCAAATCCAGCAGGCGCTCGTGCCCGACGTGATTCGCGACGACTGGAAGAAATGGTGGGAAGCCGCCAAGCGCGAACTCAAGAAGGACGGCCATTTCCAGGTGCCGCTGAAAAAAACCGAGCCGGTGATCTATCAGGCCAAGGAAGTCTCGCTGCAAGACCGACTGCTCGGCGAGTTCCGCGCGGCCAAGGGCTTGAAGGCGCGCATCCTGATCGCCAACGAAATTCACAAGAACGCCGCCGACCTGACCGACAAGGCGGCTGCCGGCAAGGAAATCATCACCGCGCTCAACGGGGAAATCGCCACCTACCAACGCACCCAGCCGGCCGTGGCCTTGGAGGCGATCTTCATGCGCGACGAAATCCGCGCCATCACCGGGGCAGGCATGTCCGCCGGCGAAGTCAACGCCAAGACCATCTGGGCGCAGGACACCAAGCTCGGGCTGTTGCTCGAAGCCGTTCCCGCCGCCCGGCATCGGCGCGCGCTGGAATCCTTCAAGGAAACCCATCCGGACAACTGGATCGAACTGCTGCGCGGCTCGCTCAACACTGTCAATGCCAAGCTCTGCCGCGAGTTCGCCGACCTGCTCGTCGAGGAAGGCAAGATTTTGGAGTTGAAGGAAACCCTCTCCCGCCTCATCGGCCAGCATTCCGCCAGCACCGAACTGCTGCTCTGGCTGGCCAAGGAACGCACCGACGCCTTCGCCGACATTCTCGGGCCGGAAGTGTTCCGCGCCATGCTCACGGCGATGGAGCGCGACCAGTTCAACGAAAAGCGTTCCAACCGGCTTCGCGATTTCATCCTGTCCGACCAGGAACTGCTGCCCGAGCTGACCGCCTCGGCGGAACTGGAATTCATCAAAGACCTGACGCGCGCGTTGCAGTTGTCGCCCGTCTTCGATGACATGGACAAGCGTTCGCTCCTGGCCCGCATCGTCAAGCGCCACCCGGCCGTGCAGTCGCTCATCAGCGGCGAGCAGACCAACAAGGCCGACACGTCGCTCGTCGTTTCCTGGGAAAGTCTCGAACGCCGCCGCACCGAGTACAACGAACTCGTCCACAAAAAAATTCCGGCCAATTCCAAGGAAATCGCGCTGGCCCGCAGCTACGGCGACTTGCGCGAAAACCACGAATACAAGGCGGCCAAGGAAATGCAGAAAGTTTTGATGCGCCGCAAAGAGGAACTCGAAGCCGCGCTCGTGCGCGCGCGCGGGACGGATTTCGCCAATGCCAAGACGGATGTAGTCAGCATCGGCACCATCGTTCACGCCGTCAATCTGCAGAACAACCGCCGCGAAACCTTCACCATTCTCGGCGCTTGGGATTCCGATCCTGACAAGGGCGTGGTGAGCTATCTCACGCCAGTTGCGCAGTCGTTGATGAACCGCAAGCCGGGTGATGAAGTGGTGTTTGAACTCGAAGGCGCGCAGCATCGCCATCGCATCGAGAGCATCGAAGCGTGCCCGGTGATGAGCGCGGACGCCGTCACCGAAACGGCTGCAGCTTAAGCGATCCTTTTCAACGGCGGGTTGGGCGCAGGCTCAACCCGCCTTTTCTATTTCCAAGACCACCGCGCGGGCTTGCTTGATCAATTCCCAATCGGTCGCCAGCTCGCCGAAACGAAAATCCGGCACGCCGCTCTGCTGCTGGCCGAGCAGTTCACCCGGCCCGCGCAGTTTCAAATCCGCCTCGGCAATTTTGAAACCGTCGTTGGACTCCGTCAACACTTTCAACCGCTCCTGTGCCTCCGGCTTGTCCGCCGCAGAAACGAGGATGCAAAATGAATCGTGCGCGCCGCGACCAATACGGCCGCGCAGTTGATGCAACTGCGCCAGCCCGAAGCGCTCGGCATTTTCGATCAGCATCACCGTCGCGTTCGCCACATCTACGCCGACCTCAATGAGCGCGGTCGCCAGCAAGACCTGCGCGTGGTTCGTGCGGAATGACGCCATCACCGCCTCCTTCTCCGCGCTCTTCAACCGCCCATGCAAAAGCTCCACGCGGAACGGCGCAAAAAGTTTTTGCAGATTTTCAAACTCCTTCACTACGGCCTTGATCTCGCGCTGGTCGGTTTCCTCGACGCGCGGATAAACTACGTAAGCCTGCCGCCCCGCCGCCAGTTGTTCGCGCATGAATTTCCAGACCAGCGGCAGCTTCTCCGTCGTGCGGACGAACGTCTTGATGGTGCCGCGTCCTGCTGGGATTTCGTCTATCACGGACAAATCCAACTCGCCATAAACCGTCAGGCCCAGCGTGCGCGGAATCGGCGTCGCCGTCATGACGAGCAAGTGCGGGTAGCGGCCCTTGCGCACCAGTTGCTCGCGCTGCGCCACGCCGAACTTGTGCTGCTCGTCAATGATCACGAGTCCGAGGTTGGGCAGCGCGAAGCTGTCCGTGAGCAGGGCGTGGGTGCCGATGAAGATGGAAGCATGATGCGTGATGCGTGATGCGTGATTGGCCGCTTCCGCGCCTTGGGCGTTCGATGTTGAATGTTGAATGTTGAATGTTTTGGAACTTCTCGTTTGAAGTTCCACCTTGACCCCCAGCGGCTCCAGCCACTTTTTGAAATTGCGGAAATGTTGCTCCGCCAGAATTTCCGTGGGGGCCATCAGTGCCACATTGAAGCCGCCCTCCAGCGCCATCAATGCGGCGCAGGCGGCCACCGCCGTCTTGCCGGAGCCGACGTCGCCTTGCAACAAGCGCCGCATTGGATGCGCGCCGCGCAGGTCGGCGCGGATTTCGCGGAGCACCTTGGTTTGCGCCCCGGTCAGCTTGAAACCCAGCGCGTCGAGAAAAGGTTTCATCAAACGGTTATTGCCGCCACACGGCAGCGCCTGGGCGGTCGCCTCGAATTTTTTACGCCGCGCCTGGATTTGCCATTGGAGTGCGATGAATTCATCCAGCGCCAGCCGTTGCCGGGCGATCTCCACGTCCGTCAGCTCTTCGGGGAAATGAATCATGTGAACGGCGTTCGCCCGCGTTGGCAACCGGTAGGGCGCGTCACTCCGTGCGCGCCCTACCGACGGCTTGCTCCACGGCTCGGCAATCTGACTTTCAAACTTTTCCAGCGTCCGCCAGATCAGCCCGCGCAGCCAGCGTTGCGGCAAACCCTCGGTGAGTGGATAGACCGGCGTGAGGCGGTTGAAGTGGATGAAGTTTTCTTCCCCCGGCTCCACGACTTCCGTTTCGGGATGATCCATCGTGCGCGGCTTGAGTGAGAGCGGCTTGCCGTACACCACGACCTCATCGCCGACCGCGAAATAATTTTCCATGAACGGCAGATTCCACCAGCGGCAATGCAGCCGCGCGGTGCCGTCGTCGAGGATTAGTTCAAACACCGACTTGCTGCCGCCGCGAAAACGCTTGAGACCCATCGCCACGACCGAGCCGCGCGTGGTCGCGTGTTCGTCCAGCAGCAGCGTTTTGATCGGGCGGAAATGCCGGCGATCCTCGTAACGTCGTGGACGGTGCAGCAGCAAATCCTCGACGGTGAAAATTTTGAGCCGCGCCAGTTGAGCCGCGCGCTCCCCGCCCACGCCCCACAGCGCCGTGACCGGTTGGGCCAGCGGCGGAAGTTTTTGAATGGTCGACGTGGCGGACATTGGCCGCACGATACAAACCGTTCAACGTGACGACAACGGGAAATGAATCGCAGGTTCGTTTGACCTAGTTTATTCCAGAGGCCGCGCGGGGAATTCAGTGGAACGCAAGTGCGGTTGGAGGTTCGCCACCAGTTCGGCCGGCAGCCGCTTCGGTTTTTCATTCAAGCCGGTGCAGACGTGGAAGGTTTCAGCTTCGAGGATCAGGGTCTGGTGCTGGTTCAAAATGCGATGGGCGAAATTAATCCGGATTTTTTCCACGGCCAGCGGCCAGACTTCCAGGGTCAGCACATCGTCGTAGCGCGCCGGGGCTTTGAAGCGGAGGCGGCATTCGATGATGGGAAAAATTGCGTCCTGCGCCTGCCACTCGCTCAGGGTTGCGCCGAGCTGCCGGAAAAATTCGCCGCGCGCGGCTTCGAGCAGGTCAAGGTAGCGCGCATGGTAAACGTGGTTGCCCACGGTGCATTCGGCGTAGGTCACCCGGTGGGTGCTGGTAAAAATGGCAGTGACGTAGATTCCTCGTGGAACTTCGACGATGCGGTCGTTAATCTTGATCTTCAGCATCGAAGATTCCGAAGCTGGCTCCGGCGCGGACGGCGCGGCCTTCGCTTTCGACTTCTGCGCGCGTTTCTCAAGCTGGGCCAGCTTCGCCATATAGCCAAGCTTCCCGGCCCTCGACTTGTCGGCGCGTGATCCAGCTTTACCGCCACGGGATTTTTCCTCGCGCAACAAGGCTTGCGCGTCGGGTGAAAGTTCAGATTCTTTTGTCGGTGATTCGCTCATGTTGGACGCAAGATTATCGCCTTGTTGATTACCTGTAAACTTGTTTCTGATGGATTTTTTTGTTGGGCCAGTTTCACCAATATAAACAGGGGTTCCAATGACGTTTACCCTTCGTTGTTCCGCCAGCCGATTTAGATTTCAATTTAAGGCACTACCGAAAAAACAGGTCTGGCCATAGGGTGAATTTTAGGGGCTGGCATCCGCAGTTCAAAGTCGTATTTGACGTTTTGCTGGTTTGGTTGACGTGGCCAGGAGTCAAGCGGGCGTGTGGCATTGGCCGGATTTCAGCGGGCCAGGAGCAATCCCGCCAGCACCACCGCGTTCACGTAGAGCGCCGCGAGCGCATCGTCCACCGTCACACCCCAGCCACCCTGGAGTGATTGGCTCTGGCGCACCGGCCAGGGTTTGAGCACATCGAAAAACCGGAATGCGGCAAACACGCCGAGCGTGGGCAGCAGGTGTGGTTTCGAGAAAAAGAATCCGGGAGCCGGGAAGTCGTGATGCTGTCCGAGCAGCAGCACCCAACCCGCAAAGCACAGGGGGATGGCCGTGATTTCATCCAGCACAATGGAGCCGGGATCGGTCTGGCCGAGGATTTTTTCACCGACGCCGCACAGCCAGACTGAGAGCGCGAGGCCGAGCAAAGTTCCTCCAAAAAACAACCAGGGATTTCCCGTGAGCAGCAGCACTGCGAACCATCCGAGACCAACCACCGAGCCGTAGGTTCCCGGCGCGAAAGGAATTCGTCCGCTGCCAAACCCTTGGGCGATCCACAGATAAATCGCGTTCACATGTCTTCGAGGTAGAGCGCGCGGTTCCGCCAGAGATAAAGGCAGCCGGAGGTAAACGTCAGCAGAATGGCCAGCCACTTCGCAAACTCCGAAAAAAGCACCACCCAGGATTTGCCGCCGAGGTGCCAGCCGAAAATGATTTCACCGAACGTGCCCCAGTCGCCATACGCGTGCAGCACCAGAATCGCAATGATCGCGGTGATCTGTGAAATGGTTTTATGCTTGCCGTAACCCTCGGCGGCGAGGACGACATTCTTGGACGCCGCCAACAGGCGCAGACCGGTGATGGCCAGTTCGCGCGCGACGACGATGACCGCCATCCAGGCCGGAAGCCAGTTGACGCCGACGAACGCGATGAACGCAGAGCAGACCATGATTTTGTCCGCCAATGGGTCCATGAGAATGCCAAAGTTGGTGATGAGCTTCCGCCGACGCGCAATTTCGCCATCGAGAAAATCCGTCACCCCGGCGAAACAAAACAAGACCAAGGCGATGGTTTCATGAAACCGCACCTGCGAAAACATGACAATGAGAAACGCCACGGTGAGGACGAAGCGTGAGGCGGTCAGTTTGTTCGGCAGGTTCATGCAAATTTCTACGGCTGAATTTGGGGCAAGCCACCGGCGGAAGTAAATTCTATTCGTCGGCCAGCCGGGCGGGAGTTGAAATTCCCCTTTCGATTTATTCCCACGCCGACTAGCCTGCCGTCATGCGTGAACAATCTCTGAATTTTCTCCGAACCCTCGTCAACACCCCCAGTCCCACCGGCCACGAAGTCCGCGGCCAGCGCGTCTGGCTCGACTACGCCAAAAAATTTGCCGAGGAAACTTTCTCCGACGCCTACGGCAACTGCGTCGCCGTCCTGAACAAAGGCGGCGGACCGCGCATCATGCTCGCCGCGCACGCGGACGAAATCGCGATGGCCGTGAACTACATTGACGACGACGGCTTCATCTACGTCCGCAAGATGGGCGGCATTGACGCCGCCATCACCAAGGCGCAGCGCGTCATGGTTCACACGCGCAACGGCGGCGTCAAAGGCGTAGTCGGCAACGTCGCCCCGCACTTGACCAGCAAGGACGGCGATGCCAAGCCGCCGAAGATTCATGAAATTTTCATCGACATCGGCGTCAGCTCGCGCAAGGAAGCCGAAGAGTTGGTGCGCGTCGGCGACCCGATCACGCTTACAGACGAGTTTGACATTCTGCGCGGCGATCTCGTCGTGGCGCGGGCGTTCGATAATCGCATCGGCACCTGGGCGGTCGCCGAGACGTTGCGACTGTTGAAGGAATCGAAAATCAAATTGAACGCCGAAGTCTGCGCCGTCTCGAACGTACAGGAGGAAGTCGGCCTGCTGGGCGCGCGACAGATCGCCTACTCGCTCAAGCCGGACATCGCACTCGTGGTGGACGTAACGCACGCGACAGATTATCCGACCGTGAGCAAAGCGCAGCACGGCGACACCAGGATCGGTGCCGGTCCCGCGATCACCCACGGCGGCTGCAATCATCCCAACGTCGTCGCGCGGCTTGAAGAAGTGGCGAAGGTAAAAAAAATTCCGCTCCAGCACGAGGCGATGTCAGCGTCGAGCGGCACAGACACCGACGTAATTTTCTGGACGCGCGGCGGCATCGCTAGCGCGTTGATCAGTCTCCCGAATCGCTACATGCACTCGCCGGTCGAAGTCGTGAGTCTGAAAGATTTGGAAATGATTCCGCAGTTGATGGCCGGCTTCGTGCAGTCGCTCAAGAGGAACGAACAGTTCAAGGTGAAGATTTAGAAAGAACAAATCCGTTGAACTCTTTCGCCCCGCGGCGCAAGCTTTCGTTATGCCCGAATTGAGCCGTTTTTTTGGAATTATCATTCGCATGTATATGGAAGCTGGTGTTCAGCATCACACGCCACATTTTCACGCTTATTATCAAGACGCAGTCGCGGTTTATGGCGTCAATCCCGTCGAGTTGATCAGCGGCCAGTTGCCGTCCCGCCAGCGGCGTTTGGCGGAAGCGTGGGCGGAACTGCATCAGACGGAATTGCAGGAAGATTGGGAGCGGTTGCAAGCTGGACAAACGCCGCGTCCAATCGCACCTTTAGCCTGAGATAGAAATGAACCATCCCATTTACAAAGTGCGTTCAGTCAAAATCATCGCGCCCCACACGTTGCAAGTCGGGTTTGACGACGGCACGGAGCAGACGATTGATTTCCGACCAGTGCTGGCAGGGGAACTTTACGGCCCGCTGATGGCGCTGCCGGTTTTCAACCAAGTGCAGATTGATCCGGAAGTTCACACGCTGGTGTGGCCAAACGGCGCGGACTTTGATCCGGCCACACTTCACGACTGGCCACAGCATGCGAACGCACTGGCCGCATGTGCGCGGGAATGGGCGTCGCAACCCGCCTGAACGGCCTCGAATGATTCTGCATTCGATGGCCGGCTTCGTGCAGTCGCTCAAGAAGAACGAGCAGTTCAAAGTGAAGATTTGAAAAAAGTTCGGTCTAAGAAATTTGGGCAATTTAAGTTTTGCCATATCTACGAATAGCCTGTGAATCAGAAAGAGAAACTGAGGTGGCTTTCGGCGCTACAAATTGTGATAGCACTTGGAATGTTCCCGGTTTTCTTTTGTTGGGCACCATGGCTTTCGGCGAATACGCGAGAGGAGGCTCTTATGCGGTATTCCGGCATAGCGATTCCGACTGATTGGAAGGCAGTCACGATGGACCATGGAACTGTTCATCAGTGGAAACTCGGTACGATCAGTCAGAATCCGGTGGGTTTTACTTTCTGCACTCTTTTGTTGGTTGCCATCCTTGGTTTGTTATTTTGGAGCATTTGGTTTTCGGGGCGGCTCCGAGGATTTGAGAAAGGTAAGTATTAACGATGATCGCCCGCGTTACTCTCGAAATCGCCCTCCGCAAGGAGTTCGATTACGCCATCCCGCCTGAGCTGGTCGGACAGGTGGACGTGGGCAGCCGCGTGCAGGTGCCGTTCGGGCCGCGCAAAGTTTTGGGCGTCGTCACCGCCATCGCCGAGGAATCGGCGCACGCCCGGCTCAAACCCGTCATCAAAGTTCTCGGCGCGCAGACGCTCGTCACGCCCAAGGTGCTGAAGCTCGCTCGCTGGATTGGCGAATACTACTGCTGCGCGCCGGAGACGGCCTTGAAATCCGTGCTGCCCGAAGCCGTGCGAAAAGAGGAAGCCGGCTGGCGCGAGCGGTTGTTCGTGCGCGCGTTGCCCGTCGTCGGCGAGTTTCCAAAACTCGCCAAGCGGCAACAGGAAATCTGGAACATCATCGAGGAACGCCGCGAGCTGCCGTTGCAGGAATTGGTGGAACTCGCCGACACCACAGCGGCCACGATTCGTCGGCTGGAAGACAAAGGGCTGGTGGCCATCACCAACCAAATCTCCGAACGCGACCCGTACGCAAATGAGATCATCTTGCCAACGCTGCCCATCGTGTTGAATCCCGCACAGGCGAACGCGATGGAAAAAATCAAGGCGGCGATGGGTGCAAGGAATGAAGAATTAAGAATTAAGAATGAAGAAACCAAGTCGGATGCGAAACGCGCTGATTCTGGCTCTTCATTCTTCATTCATCCTTCTACATTTCTCCTTCACGGTGTCACTGGCAGCGGCAAGACGGAAATTTATTTGCAGGCCATCGCCTATGCGCTGGAGCAGGGCAAGGGCGCGATTGTGCTGGTGCCGGAAATTTCCCTGACGCCACAAACCGTCGAACGCTTCAAGGCGCGCTTCAGTTCCGGGCCACTGCAAACATTGGTCGCGGTGCTGCATTCGCATTTGTCCGCCGGCGAGCGGCACGACGAGTGGCACAAGATTCGCCAGGGTCGCGCCCGCATTGTTATCGGTGCGCGGTCGGCGATCTTCGCACCAGTCGAACCGCTCGGCCTCGTCATTGTGGACGAGGAACACGAACACACCTACAAGCAGGAGGAAGCGCCGCGCTATCATGCCCGGGATGTCGCGATCATGCGCGGGCAGATGGAAGACGCGGTCGTGGT
>JANYDP010000039.1 GCA_025363535.1 Verrucomicrobiota bacterium
ATCTTGCCTGTGCGATCACAAAATGAAACTCACAGGCAAGATGCCTGTGCCACTACCCTGACCATGCGCGACGTGCTGCTCGCGATGATTCAAGCGCATGAAATTCAAGGTGTGCTCGCGTTAGAAAACGGATTCAACCGCGTCGGCCTGGATCATGTTTTGCTCGTTCGTATCGCTTCAACGGCAGTTGCGACACGCTTGCTTGGTGGCACACGCGAACAAATCATCAACGCGCTGTCGCTCGCATTTGTGGACGGCGGCGCGTTGCGGACCTATCGTCATGCGCCGAACACCGGCTCACGCAAAAGCTGGGCCGCCGGCGACGCGACGAGCCGCGCGGTGTGGTACGCGCTCACGGCGTTGAAGGGCGAGATGGGTTATCCGAGCGTGCTCACGGCGAAGACTTGGGGCTTTCAAGATGTTCTTTTTCGCGGGAAGGAAATCAAAATTCCCGCGCAAGGTTTCGGCAGCTACGTCATGGAAAATGTGCTGTTCAAAATTTCGTTCCCCGCCGAGTTTCACGCGCAGACCGCCGTCGAGTGCGCGCTTGTGCTGCATCCGAAAGTTTCCAAACGGCTCGACGAAATTTCCCGCATCGTCATCGAGACGCAGGAGAGCGGCGTGCGCATCATTGACAAGACCGGTCCACTGAACAATCCCGCCGACCGCGACCACTGCCTGCAATACATGGTCGCTGTGCCGCTCATCAAGGGCGCGCTCACGGCGGACGATTATGAGGACAAAGTCGCTGCCGACCCGCGCATTGACGCCTTGCGCGCGAAAATGGAAGTGAAGGAAAACCCTGATTTCACGCGCGATTATCTCGATCCGGCAAAACGCTCCATCGGCAACGCGATTCAAATTTTCTTCCGCGATGGCAGTTCGACCGAACGCGTCGCGGTGGAATATCCCGTCGGCCACCGCCGTCGCCGCAGGGAAGGCATTCCATTGCTGCTCGAAAAATTTGAGAAGAACTTGCGACTGAAAATTTCCGCGCCCAAGGCTGGGGAGGTTTTGGAGCTGTGCAGGAACCAGTCGCAGCTCGAAAAAACTTCCGTCGGTAAATTCATGGAACTGTTCGTCGTTTGAATTTATGAAAACCGTGGCGGCCTACCTTGCTGAACAATCCCAACGGGATTGCGTCCATCAGCCCAGGGTTGGCGCGCACGCGCCTACCCTGGGTGGTTGGCACATTTTATTTCACAACCCCAACGGGGTTGCGTCGTCCGTCCGTTGTCCGTCGGTTGCCACAACCCCGTTGGGGTTGTTCCCATCTATGCGATTGACCCAGGGTAGCTCGCCGGCTCGCAACCCTGGGCTGAAGGACGGAATCCCTTTGGGATTCCATGAAGTCAATCGGTTGGGATTGGGTGTGGATGAGTGTGCGATAAATTCGTTTTGCAAGTCAGCATGAAAACCATCGCCGCCAACCGTGACGCCGTGCTGGTCCAGATCCAGAACCGCGCGCTCTGGCTCGCGGTGCAGATGGTGCATCACGCAAACAAGACGCGCACGGTCGAGGGCGTGAAGGTCGGCGGCCACATGACTTCCAGCGCGTCGGTCGTGACGATCCTGACTTATCTCTTTTGCGAATTTCTGCGTGGTGATGACAAGATTGCCGTGAAGCCGCACGCGTCGCCGGTGTATCACGCGCTGCAATTTTTGCTCGGCAACCTGGACGGAAAATATTTGAAGGAACTGCGCGCGTTCAAAGGGTTGCAGTCGTATCCGAGCCGCACGAAAGATCCCGACCGTCCCGATTTTTCCACCGGCTCGATGGGCCTCGGCGCGAGCGCGGCGAATTTCGCGGCGATGACCGAGGAATATGCGCGGATGCACTTCGGCGCGGACAGTTGCCGCGAGCGCCGCTATATCAGTCTCGTCGGCGATGCGGAACTCGACGAGGGCGCGGTGTGGGAAGCCATCGCGGAGTCGGCGCTCACCGAGTTGAAAAATATTCTGTGGGTCGTGGACGTGAACCGTCAGAGCCTCGACCGCGTGATTCCCGGCATCCGCGAGCATTGCTGGCGCGAGATGTTCAAGGCGAACGGCTGGCACGTCTTCGAGGCGAAATACGGGCGGCAGTTGCAGGCGGCCTTTGCGCTGCCGAATGGCGAGCTGCTACGCGAGTGCATTGATGACCTGACCAACGAGGCGTATCAAAAACTTCTGCGCCTGCCGCCGGAGCGCCTGCGTGAATGGCTGCCGCGCATGAGCCGCTATCCGAAGGAAATGTCCGCGCTGCTCGGCAAGTGGAATGATTCGGAACTGCACGAACTGTTTTTGAATCTCGGCGGACACGACTTTGCCGAACTGCGTGATGCGTTCGCGAAGGCGGACGCGCGCCCCGGCCCGACGGTGATTTTTGCCTACACGCTCAAAGGCTGGATGCTGCCGTCGGTCGGTCATCCGCAGAATCATTCGCTGCTGCTCAACGCGGAACAGATGGAAGAACTGCGCGCGAAGCTGGAAATTTCTGAAAGCGAAATTTGGGACGGCTTCGCTGCTGAAAGCGAGGCGGGCGAATTTTGCGAACAGGTGCGCGGCAGGCTCAAGCCGACACGGAGCGCCGGTCTCCGACCCGGCACGAACCCAGTCA
>JANYDP010000069.1 GCA_025363535.1 Verrucomicrobiota bacterium
GCACACCAACTGTGATCGCATTCTTTACCCTCCGTCCCTACAGTATAATCCGGAGGTTTCATTCGGTCGGTGAGTCCCGCGCCTGTGCGCTCGCCCTGCCGTGGTGCAATTCGCTAAAACGCTCCGGATGATGGTCACAGAGGTGTAAATGTTCCCTCTTTTCCACAGAGTTTTCCACAGAAGCTGTGGAGGAATCCGGCTCGGGCGGGGGAACTGACCTAAACGCAGCATTCAACTAACATGTCCAACACTCCCAGCCTCACTCCACCGGCAGACGGCGCGGCCATCACTCGACAAAATGGTCGTCTCGTCGTTCCCGACAACCCGATTATTCCGTTCATCGAAGGCGACGGCACCGGCGCAGACATCTGGCGTTCGAGTGTGCGTGTGCTCGATGCCGCCGTGGCAAAGGCGTACGGCGGCACGCGCAAGATCGCCTGGATGGAGGTCTTCGCTGGCGAGAAGAGCTTCACGCAATTCGGCAACTGGCTGCCTGACGAAACGGTCGAGGCGTTCAACCGGTACCTGGTCGGCATCAAGGGACCGCTCACGACCCCGGTCGGCGGCGGCATCCGTTCGCTGAACGTCGCGCTCCGGCAGATGCTGGACCTGTACGTCTGCCTGCGTCCCGTGCGCTGGTACAAGGGTGTCCCCTCGCCGGTGAAGAACCCGGCCAGGGTGGACATGGTGATCTTCCGCGAGAACACGGAAGACATCTATGCCGGCATCGAGTACGCCGCAGGCACGGCTGACGCCCAGAAGATTCTGGATTTCTTTGCGAAGGAATTCCCGAAGGAGTTCAAGAAGATCCGGTTCGGCACCGAAAAGGCGTCGAAGGACTGGCAGGCGCAGCTCGAGGCGGTCGGCATGGCGAAGCGCGACGTTGGCGTCCAGGTTGGCATCGGCCTCAAGGCCGTCAGCGAACTCGGCACCGAACGTCTCGTGCACAGCGCCATCAGCTACGCGGTCGCCGCGAAGCGCAAGAGCGTCACGCTCGTGCACAAGGGCAACATCATGAAGTACACCGAGGGCGCCTTCCGCGACTGGGGCTACCAGGTCGCGAAGGAATTCTATGGCGCGGTGGAAATTGACGGCGGCCCCTGGTGCAAAATTCCCGAGGGAAAACCGGGCGCAGGCATCGTCATCAAGGATTCGATCGCCGACATCACGCTGCAACAAGTCCTGACGCGGCCCGAGGAATTTTCGGTCATCGCCACCCTCAACCTGAACGGCGACTATCTGAGCGACGCTTTGGCGGCGCAGGTGGGCGGCATCGGCATTGCGCCGGGCGGCAACATTAATTACCTCACCGGCCACGCCATTTTTGAGGCGACCCACGGCACCGCCCCGAAATACGCCGATCAGGACAAGGTGAATCCCGGCTCGGTGATCCTGTCGGGCGTGATGATGCTGGAATATCTCGGCTGGCAGGAAGCGGCCGATCTGATCGTCAAGGGGCTCGAAGCCGCGATCACGGCCAAGACCGTAACTTATGATTTTGAAAGACAGATGACCGGTGCAAAGCTGCTGAAATGCTCGGAGTTTGGTGACGCGATTATTCGGACAATGGGGTGATCGGGCATCCGCTCGCAAGAATTTAACCACCAAGGACACGCAGGACAACAAAAAGATAGGAAATCAGTAATACTCAGACTCAGGATAATCAATCTCTAATTTGATTGCTACACGCGCGTACCTCTTTGTTAGTTCGCGTCGATATCGAGAATCGCTCATCACGGTCTCAGTGCTAACCCGGATTATTCACCACCAAGGACACGAAGGACACCAAGAAGAATTAATTTTCAATACGGAAGATGCAATGACAGCCGCTAAAACGAGACGCCCGAATGGTACGGGCGAAGCCGGGCTCGGCACAAGAATCTTCCACGCACTGCACGCCACAGTTGCAGATGATTCCGCGAATCCACGCAGCGCCTGATCATTCCTGAAATCTTCTTGGTGTCCTTCGTGTCCTTGGTGGTAAATTCTTTTTCTGTGAATAATCCGAGCTAATCGGCTTCTCTTCTCGGTGTCCTTGGTGGTGAATCTCCTGGAAGATTTCAGTCCTTTCCGAGAAAACTGAAATCATCCGGCATGAGGACCAGGTTTTTGGAGGCGATCATCGCCCGTTCGAGCGCGTTGGCGAATTCGCGGATGTTGCCGGGCCAGGGATGGGCGCGCAGGAGTTGCAGGGCGGCGGGCGACAGGCTGGGCACCGTGCGGCGGTGCTGCTGCGCGAGACGCGGCAGGTAATGGCTGGCGAGTGGGGCGAGGTCGTCGAGCCGTTCGCGTAGCGGCGGCAGGCGGATGGGAAAGGCGGCGATGCGGAAATAAAGATCCTGGCGGAATTGACCGCCGTCCATGGCGGCGTGCAGATCACTGTTGGTGGCCGCGACCACGCGCACATCGGCGTTTTTCGTGGCACCGCCCAATCGTTCATAAGTTTTTTCCTGGAGAACGCGCAGGAGTTTGCTCTGCAGAGCGTGCGGCATGTCGCCGATCTCGTCAAGAAACAGCGTGCCGCCTGAGGCGCGTTCGAAGCGGCCGGGCTGGGCGCTGACCGCGCCGGTGTATGCGCCCTTCTCGTGGCCGAAGAGTTCATTTTCCAGAAGCGCGTCGGGGATGGCGGCGCAGTTGACGGCGATGAAGGGGGCATGCCGGCGCGGCGAAGCGTGGTGGATCAGGCGGGCGAAAAGTTCCTTGCCGGTGCCGCTTTCGCCGGTGAAGAGAACCGGCATCTCGCTCACGGCGGCGGATAGCGCGGATTGACGAGCCTGTTCGAGCGCGGGGGAATTGCCCACAATCAGCGGCGCGCTGGCGGTTTTGTAAGGCGCGGGGGCTGCGTTTTGTCCGCTGTTCTCGCTGCTGCCGGTGAGCAGCGCTTGCGCGACTTTGTTTTCCAGTTCGGTGAGGTCGAGCGGCTTGAGCAGAAAGTCGGTCGCGCCGCGCTTGATGGCGCTCACCGCGTCGGGCACGGTGCCATAGCCGGTCATGAGGATGACGGGAAGATCGGGCGCCAGCGCGCGCGCGGCATCGAGCAGCGCCAGCCCGTTCATGCCCGGCAGTTTCAAATCGCTGAGCAGCAATTCAACGCGCGGCGCACTTTTCAGAAGCGCCAGCCCGG
>JANYDP010000097.1 GCA_025363535.1 Verrucomicrobiota bacterium
AATCCGAACTGCTGCTGCTGCACGTCGCCGATGGTTTCGCCGCGCGCAACTTCAACCAGCTCAAGCTCGCCGAGTCCGAGGAGATCAAGGCCGACCGCGCCTATCTCGAAATCGTGGCCGAAAAATTCCGGGAACAGGGACTGACCGCCACCACGCAGCTCGCAATGGGCGAACCGCCGAAAGAAATTTTGCGGGCCGCTGAAAAGGAAAAGTGTGATCTCATTGCGATGGCCAGCCACGGACACCGGCTGATCGGCGATCTGATTTTCGGCAGCACCATCCACGAAGTCCGGCATAACACCAACATCCCGGTGCTGCTCGTTCGTGCCAGCCAGAAAACCCCTTCGTGAATCGTCGGAGCCAACGTGCGGAGGCTCAGGACTGACCCCTCGAATCCACGGCATTAAACCGGCCAGTGAGCGGATTGAGGTAAAACGCACGCAGCTTGGCGTGGCCCTCCTTTCACTCCCCGAAGTTCACCAGCTTCAATGCGCCGACACCGCCGGGATTCCAGTTCGTGAAGACAATATAGACTTCCTGATCGCGTCCGCTGCCGGTCACATACCATGCGGCATCATGAATATGCTGCGCGTCGGTATAGCCCAGGTCTTCCTTGGGTTTGATCGTGGCGACAATGGCGCGTGTCTTAAGATTGATGATGTAGATCGGGCCGGGGGTTTTGTCCGGGCCATCCAGGCAAGGCGCGAGCGCGTAATCGCCCCAGAGGTCCAGGTCGCAGACCGTGCTACCGGCGGGCAGGCTCGCAATTTCCCGCACCTGCTCGCGCACGGGGTCGAAGCGTTTGATCTGACCCTCGGGCCGCGCCGCGAGCAGCAGCGAATGATCATGCGGATCGAGCGTGATGCCGTGCGGCGTCTGCGAAAATCCTTTCCCGCCATAAAACTTTCCGCGATAGCCCAGCGGCGAAACGTCCGCCGACGTGAACCACGCCTTGCCATAGCCGTCGGTGATCCACAACTCGTGCTCGTTCGCGAACGCCACGTCGGTGGGGTGAAAATTTTTGCCGTCCACGTACGGCTGGCCGACGGGCGCGGACAAAACCTCGGCGTGCTGGAAGGTCGTGTCGGTCAGGTAAATTTTTCCGGAAACATTGTCGGCGGCGGCGATGAGCGGGAGATTTTTTTTGCGCGGCCAGAGGTCCGCGCCATGCAAGTTGCCGCTGGTGAACGCGCCGTCGCCCTGGACAATCCACGACGATTGCAGCCGGTTGCTGAACCCGATCCAGCCCACGCCCTGCAAACCCCAGTAAACAATGCCCGTGGACTTATCCACGATGATGGTGCCATGCGCGCCGGTGAGCTTGGGCAGCGCGGCGGGCGGCACGGGCGTGAGACTGCGGGCGGCGATGAATTTCCAAAAACCCTGTCCGCTGACAGGCGTTCCAGGCGCGAGTTGGATGGCCTTGGGTGCGCGCACCGGCCCGTGCTTTTCCACGGCGAACGGCAGCGGCACGGCGTTGGTCACATCAGCGTCGTGCGCCACGCCGCCCGGGAGGTCGTGGGCAAATCCGGCGCGGGCGAGCAGCAGGCCGATGGTTCCGGCGCAAACATAAAGTTGGAAACGGGGCAAATGTTTTTTCATAACGGGCCTAGTTGATTTCAATTCCCACCGGGCAATGATCACTGCCGGCCACTCCGGCGCTGATGAACGCGCGCTGGAGCTGCGGCCGCAGTTTGGCGCTCATTAAAAAATAATCCAGCCGCCACCCGACGTTCCGCGCCCGCGCGTCAGCCATCGGACTCCACCAGGTGTAATGGCCGCCGGCTTTTTCAAACTCGCGGAAGGTGTCCACAAAACCCGCCGCCACCAGCGCGCTGAACCCGGCGCGTTCCTCCGGCGTGAAGCCGTGGTTCTTCATGTTGGTTCGCGGGTTCGCCAGGTCCAGCTCGGTATGCGCCACATTCAGGTCGCCGCAAAAGATCACGGGCTTTTTCTTCTCCAACTTTTTCAAGTGACGCAGAAAATCCTTGTCCCACCGCTGCCGGTAAGGGAGCCGCGTCAGCTCGCGCTGCGAATTTGGCGTATAGACATTGACCAGAAAATATCCGGCGAACTCCAGGGTGAGGACGCGCCCTTCCTGGTCGTGCTCGGTGACGCCGATGCCGGTGGAAACTTCAAGCGGACGAATCTTGGTGAAGATGACCGTGCCGGAGTAGCCTTTTTTCTGCGCGCTGTTCCAGTAGGTGGTGTAGCTGGCGGGCCAGAGCTGCTCGACATCCTCGGGCGTGCATTTGGTTTCCTGCAGGCAGAGAATCTCGGGCTTCTCGGCGTCAATGAACTCCAGAAAGTTTTTTTTCAGCACCGCGCGCAGGCCGTTGACGTTCCACGAAATAATTTTCACGGCGCGAAGATACACAAAGTCCGGCGGATGACAAAGAGTTGGTTGACGGTCGCGGTGGCGGCGCATAGATTGCCAGCCGTTGAAATCATGATTGCCAAACCCAGCATCGCCCCTGCCTCTGCGCCGAGCTTCCGCGTCAGCGACGAGCGGCTGATCAAGGTCACGCCCAGCGCCGCCACGCGCGTGTCGGGGCTGCTCAAAAAGCAGGGCCGGCCCGGCGGCGTGCTGCGCGTGTCGGTGGTCGGCGGCGGCTGCTCGGGGCTGCAATACAAAATGGATTTGCAGGACGCGCCGGCGAACCGGGATTTTCTGGTGGAGACCGGCGGCGTGCGCGTGGTGGTGGATCCCAAGAGCGCGCTGTATGTGACGGGCAGCGAACTGGATTACCTTGATGCGCTCTCCGGGGGGTTCAAAGTCACGAATCCCAACGCGGCGACGAGCTGCTCCTGCGGCGAGAGCTTCAGCGCCTGATTCAATTCAAAATTAAAAATGCAAAATGCCCGAAGCCGGGCACGCCGGTTTTTAATTTTTCATTTTGAATTTTTAATTAAATTGTGTCCGACCATTTCATCCTGCTCAACGAACCGCGCCGCCCGTGGCTGGAGCCGGAGACGCTCAAGGAAAAATTTCTCACCCGCTCGTCAGCCGTGCATCCTGACCGCGTTCACCAACTGAGTCCGGAGGAACGGGAAAAGTCCCAGCAGCAATACACCGAGCTGAATGCCGCCTACCATTCCCTGCGGGAACCGCGGCTGCGCCTGCGGCATCTGCTCGAACTCGAGCTGGGCCGGAAGCCCTCGGATCTCACGCAAGTGCCGGATGACCTGATGGAATTGTTTTTTGTGATCGGCAAAAATTTGCGGGAGGCGGACGCGTTTCTGATGGAGAAGGAACAAGCCATTTCACCCTTGATCAAGGTGCAGTTGTTCGAGCGCAGCATGGATTGGACGGAAACCCTCGGCAAGCTCCAGCAACAGATCAGCGCCCGGCGCAACGGGCTGATGGAAGAATTGAAAATGCTTGATGCCGGCTGGAGTTCACCGCCGCCACCGGCCGCCCTGGCGCAACTGGAAAATCTTTACCGGCTGTTCAGCTATTTCGACCGCTGGCTGGCGCAGTTGGCGG
>JANYDP010000155.1 GCA_025363535.1 Verrucomicrobiota bacterium
AGCCGGATCGCAGACGACTTTGGCCTGTCCCCAGCACAACAGGAACAAATTCACGCAGCGTTTTATCAAATCAGTTTGGACGCGCCGCAGGCAACAATTAACGCCGCTAAGCAAAGCGGTGATTTGGCAACGGTGGCCACCATGACCGAAGAGTCGCAAAAGGCACAGCTTGAAGAAAAATTGAAAATTCTTGGGAGCATCCTCACCCCGGAACAAATTAATACCTATCGTGAGGAGCAAATGACCCAGATCAACCGGCAAGCCTCAGCGATGAAAATGTTTTTTCCTAAAAAAGTCACTGGACCCGGGAACTAAAACGCCTTCGCCGCGATGTCGCGGCGGAAATGCGCGCCTTCAAACTGGATGCACTCCACGGCGGCGTAAGCGGCAGCTTGCGCGGCGCGCAAATCTTTACCAAGCGCGGTCACGCCGAGAACACGTCCGCCGTTGGTCACGATCTGGCCGTCTTTCAACGCCGTGCCTGCGTGGAAAACTTTTGTGCCCGGCAATTTGTTCGCGGCGTCGAGGCCGGTGATGATTTTACCTTTGGGATAATTTCCCGGATACCCACCGCTGGCCATGACGACGCAGACGCTGGCCTCGGGTTTCCATTTCAATTCGTGTTTCGCCAACGTGCCGCTGGCGCTGGCGTCGAGCAGTTCCACGAGGTCGCTTTCGAGGCGCGTGAGATAGACCTGCGTTTCGGGATCGCCGAAGCGGGCGTTGAACTCCAGAATCTTCGGACCGTTCTTCGTGAGCATCACGCCGGGATAAAGCAGCCCGCGATAATCAATCCCCTCGGCCACGCAACCGCGCATGAAGGGTTCGAGCACTTGCCGGGCAGTTTCGGCCAACTGCGCGTCGGACAAAAAGGGCGTCGGCGAATACGTGCCCATGCCACCGGTGTTCAAGCCTTCGTCGTTGTCGAGCGCGCGCTTGTGGTCTTGTGACGTGGGGAAAATTTTCGCGGTCGTCCCATCGCACAATGCGTGCAGCGAGACTTCGATGCCTTCGAGATATTCCTGGATGACCACGTTCGCGCCCGCCGCGCCGAACGCCTTGCTCACCATGATTTCGTCCACGGCCTTCTCCGCTTCGGCTTGGTTGTGGCAGATCAGAACGCCTTTGCCGAGCGCGAGGCCGTCGGCTTTCACCACGCACTTACCACCGAGCGTGGCGGTAAATTTCTTGGCCGCGACGACGTCAGAGAAAGTTCCCGCCGCCGCCGTGGGGATGCCGTATTTCTCCATGAACTTCTGCGAAAAAACTTTCGACGCCTCGAACTGCGACGCCTTCCGGTTCACGCCCCAAATCTTCAGCCCGTGCTGCTGAAACAAATCCACGATTCCCAGGGCGAGCGGGTTGTCCGGGCCGATGACCGTGAAATCAATTTTCTGCTCCTGCGCAAACGCGAGCAACTTGGGCAAATCTTCCGCGCTGATATTCACGCACTCAACCGCCCGTTCCGTTTGCTCCGTTCGTTCCTGTGCCATCCCCGCATTGCCCGGCGCGCACCACAGCCGCGTGACGTGCGGCGACTGCGCCAGTTTCCAGACCAGGGCGTGTTCCCGGCCGCCGGAGCCGATGACCAAAAGTTTCATGAACGGGAATTGAAACAGGAAACCACGCGGGCAGAAAAGTTTTTTGAACAAAAATCCGGCTCGACTTTCCAAACCGGTGCGTTAAAGAAATAGCGCTTGAACCAAAAAAACAACCAAATGGACATCATGAAGATCGGATCACGAATCGTTTTACTCACCGCGCTGACCCTCCTCCCGCTCACCCCGGCCACTCTGCGGGCCGAAGACGCCCCGGCGTTCAAGGACGACAAGGAAAAAGCCAGCTACGCCATCGGCCTGTTCTTTGGCAACCAGATCAAGAGCGGCGCGCTGGAAGTGGACACCGACGTCATCATGAGCGCCATCAAGGACGTGCTGGCCAGCCACGACATGAAGCTCACCCAGCAGCAGGCGCGCGAAGCGATCACGACTTATCAGACGGCGGCCAAGGCCAAGGCGGCCGAGAAAAACCGCGCGGAAGGCGACGCTTTTCTGGCGGCGAACAAATCCAAGGACGGCATCAAGGTTCTGCCCGTGACGGTGGAAGACGGCAAGACGGCGGAACTCCAATACAAAGTTCTCACCGAAGGCACCGGCACCCTGCCGGGAGCCACCGACACGGTGAAGGTGAATTATCGCGGCACGCTCATCAACGGCATGGAGTTTGACAGTTCGGCCAAGCACGGCGGCAAGCCGGCGGAATTCCCCGTCAACCACGTCATCAAAGGCTGGACGGCGGCGCTCCAACAAATGAAGGTGGGTTCCAAATGGCAGTTGTTCATCCCCTCAAGCCTGGCCTACGGCGACCGCGGCAACCCGGGCATTGAACCCGGCTCCACGCTCATCTTTGACGTGGAACTCCTCGACGCCCAGGCACCGGCCCCCGCGCCCGAAGCCACCACCAGCCAGCCCAAGCCGCTGACCAGCGACATCATCCGCGTGCCGTCCGCCGACGAGATGAAGGCTGGCGCGAAGATCGAAGTCATCAAGGCCGCCGATCTGGAAAAGACCAACGCCGCGAGCAGCGACAAGAAGTAAGCGCCGCAAATCTCAACCACGCGCCGGGTTTCGACCCGGCGCGTTTTTTATTGCCCGCAGCCATCAGCGCACCACTTCAAACGCAAACCCCTTCAGGTATTCCGTCTCGGGAATCATCGGGATGATCGGGTGATCCAGCGACTGCGAGTAGGTGGCTACGCGGCGCAAAATCTTCCGCGCGTCGAACGCGGCGGACAACACCGTGTCCTGAAAAATTCCCGCGTCCACATGGTGCGAACAGCAGAACGTGGCCATTATGCCGCCGGGCCGCAGCAGCTTCAACGCACGCAGATGAATCTCCTTGTAGCCGCGCAGCGCGTCCGGCACCGAGGCGCGGTTGCGCGTGAAGGACGGCGGATCCAGGATGATCAGGTCAAACTTCGGCACGAGCTTTTCGTTCGTGCTGGTCTGCGTCTGCGCCTTGAGCCAGTCGAAGACGTTGGTGGTCTCGAAGGTGCATTTGTCCGCCAGCTTGTTCGTGACCGCGTTGCGCGTGGCGGCGGCGATGGCGTCCGCGCTTTGATCGAGCATGTGAACCTTGGCCGCACCGGCGCGGGCCGCGTGCAATCCGAAGCCGCCGAGAAAGCTGAAGCAATCCAGCACCTGCGCGTCCTTGGCAAACTTCGACACGGCCAGATAACTCGCCTGCTGGTCCAGATACATGCCGGTCTTATGGCCGCCGAGGATGTAGGTCTCGAACTTCAGCCCGTTCAGGTTCACGGAAATCGGGCCGGCGAAATTGCCGAAGATGACTCCGTTCGCCGGTTCCAGCCCCTCGAACTTGCGCGAGGCGACATCGCTGCGTTCCAAGATGGCGCGCGGTGAGAAAATCTTTTGCAGCGCGGCGACGATCATGTCCTTGCGCTGCTCCATGCCGAGCGAGGTGATCTGCACGACGAGCACGTCCTCGTAGTTGTCCACGATCAAACCGCTGAGGAAATCGCTCTCGGCGTTGACGACGCGGAACGAGGTGACGTCCGGCATGTATTTTTTCCGCACGACCAGCGCCTCGCGGATGCGCTGCTCGAAAAACGCGGCGCTGATTTCCACCCGCTCCGGCGCCAACATGCGGACGAAAATCTTGGATTTGGAATTGTAAAAGCCCACGCCGAGAAAGCGCTGGCGATGATCCTTCACTTGGACGAGTTGCCCGTCGGTGGCGGGCTGGGTGAGGCGCAATCCCGAGCCATGATACAGCCACGGATGACCGGCGACGAGACGGTCGGCTTCTCCGGGACGGACGATGACGGTGGGCAGGGACGCAGTGGGAAATGAGACGGCAGGCAAGGACGTTTCCATAGTTTGTAAACAGTTTGGTTGGGAGTCCCGCAACAACGCGGCTCCGGGATTCGCGAGGGTTCACCGCCTGAAGACGGACTCCGAACCCGCACAGCTAAACAGAAGCCCGCAGCGGAAGCGAGAAGTGTTTGTAACCACCGGGAATGTGGCAGGGGGGAACGTTCGGCAGAGAAATGTTGCATGGCCATTCTCACGGGCATTGGCGCGTTTGAATGTCCGTGAAAAAGCGGCGGAGGGCCGCCGCAGTCCACGACGTCGGCGCGAAAGCCTCGTGCTCCCCAGCCGCGAAGCGTCTTGGAGTGCGCCAGTCCTCTGGCGCTTTGTGAGGCGCAGAACAATCTGCAAGTTTGCCACCGGACTTGAGTACGGCAGTTTCAATTTTCCCCCTTCCTCTGACAAACTTTCCCCCGACTAAAATTGGCAACAACTTAAAACTTTCACCCGCGCAAGCCAACCATCTGCATCAACCGGTCGGTCTGCGTGTAAGCCTCGGTGACCCACTCGACGATCCGCTTGGGATCAGGCGAGTATTCGAGTTCGATGGAAACCGCGCCGTCAATCTTCAGCTCCTTGATCGCCTGCAAATACGGCTCGAACTTCACCACGCCACGACCGGGCGGAAGATCGCCGTGGACTTTTCCATCGCAATCGCTGAGGTGAACGTGAACCGCCTTGCCCTTGAGCTTCTGCAAATCCAGCGGGCTGCTGTCGGACAACACGAGATGGCTCACGTCAATGTTCGCGCGCACGCGGGGATGCTTGCAGTCATTCACGAAGCGGACCATTTCGTTGACGTTGTTGAGCAGGCTCAGGCGGAACGGTTCGAGTTCGAGGGCAATATCAATTTTCTTCCGGTCGGCGTAATCGCCAATCTCGCGGCACGTCTCGACGGCCCATTGCCATTGCGCGGCGGGCGGGATGACTTCGCGCTGCCAGATGTATTCGCCGAGCACGAGCAAAATGTTCTTCGCGCCAAACTCGGCGGCAAGGTCCACAAATTTCTTGCAACGCGCGACGTGAAACTCGCGGACGGGATCGTTGAAATCAATCAGGCCGGTCGCGACGACGACGACCGAAACGACGGGCAGGTTTTCCTTCTCGCACGTCCGGGCGACGAGGAGTTTTTCCTTTTTGGAAATCGTCATCGCCTCGGTGAAAATGTCCACGGAGTCGAAGCCGATGCGGGCGATGTGTTTGAGGCCGGTGGCGGTGTCCACACCGGCCTGGCCGAACGCGCTGTTGATGATGCCTAGTTTCATAGTTTGGTTTTTGGAATTTGCCAGCATGACAGTCTCATTAACACCCCGCTTCAGCGGGGTGTCAGAGGCGGATGTGATCTCGTAACCGCTTCAGCGGTTTTCCGGTGTGCAAAAACCGCTGAAGCGGTTCGAGTGAGCTTGGTTTGGCTTAACACCCCGCTAAAGCAGGGTGTTAATGAAAGGGCTGCAAACACTGAGCATTCTAGTCTAGGAAAAGTTTTCATGGATTTTTGTTTGGGTCGAGTTCTTTGAGGATTTCCTGCCGGGTTTTCTCTGTGTCCACGCCAAGTTGTTTTAAGACGCGGCCAGCTACGCCATCTCCTTCGTGCAGCAAGCCTAGCAAGATGTGCTCAGTGCCAACGTAGGTGTGGTGTAATGCTTTGGCTTCCTTGGTGGCGAGTGCCAAGACTTTTTTCACGCGCGGCGTGTAAGGAATGTTGCCGATTATTTTTACATTGGGTCCGGTGCTAATCTCCTTTTCGACTTTGTCCCGGACAGTTTCCAGAACAACGCCCATTTTTAGGAGCACATTCACCGCAACGCCCTGACCGAGTTTGATCATGCCCAGCAGCAAATGTTCGGTGCCGACGAAAGTGTGATTGAGTCGGTCGGCTTCTTTTAGTGCGAGTGCCAATACTTGTTGGGAGTGTGGCGTAAAATTATTCGGTACATCGGATTCGTGAACGAAACTCGGCAGTTGTTTTGGTTTTGGAAAAAACCAGTTACGAATTTTTATTCTGAGAGGTAAGGACGCTCTGATTTTTTCTGTCTTGGTGTTTTCACTACCCGGATGTCCAAGAGTAACACGCAGAGGAGTTGGTTGTTTTGGCTGCAATTTTTTAAGTTGAGCTTTCTCTTCGACTTCACGCAGGCGGATCATCCGTTTCTGCCACGCGCTCAAATACGCCGCGTCCACCAGCGCCATGGTTTTCAAATTGTCGCGCCCGCTGATGGCGGGTTCCTTGCCAGTTTCCAGCGCGATGAGCAGTTGGCCCATCGTTCCGGCGAAGGCGTCCGGGAACCAGCTTTCCGTCCAGCGCGGCTCGTGAAATTCTTTGTCGCCCTTACTCGCGTAACGAATTGATGACGGACTCGTGTAGGGATCCTTGCACCAGCCGATGTCGCCGACGGCGAGGCCGTTCATGCCTTCGATGCGCCACTTGATGGAGATGTCGGCGGGGCAGCCTTCCTTGGCCGGGCCGGTCCAGATGTCGTCAATCACCACGCAGCGCAGGCCGTTCGCGTATTCGAGGATGTAGGTGCAAATGCCGTCGGTGTGGGGAAATTTCGTGCGCGGATCGGGGCGCGTGCTGCAATAAATTCCCTCGGGATTGCCGAACCAATAACGCAGGCAATCAATATGGTGAATGGACATGATGCGCAACGTGACCCAGCCGAGTTCCTCCTGCCACGGCATGAAGTGCGGCACGCCGCGCATGTCAATCGTGGCAAACACCGGTTCGCCAATCGTGCCGTTCGTGAGCAAGGTTTTCGCGGCGCGCACGGATTGGTCGTAGCGCATGTTTTGATTCACGGCGAGCGTGATGCCCACTTTCTCGCAGCACTCGACGGCTTCCAACGCTTCGGCGTAATCCATGCCCAACGGTTTTTGCGCGAGGATGCCTTTGACGGTTTTGCGTGCGCACGCGGCTTTGATCAACGCAAGTTGCGCGTTCGGCGGCACGGCGATGTCGAGGACTTCGATGGTCGGGTCGTCGAGAAGTTGCTCGTAGGTGTCGTAGGTTTTCAGAATGCCGTGGCGATTGGCGACTTTGAGGGCGTTCTCAACTGAGCGTGACGAGATGGCGACCGGATTGAATCCCGCTTTGCGATAGCTGACGAGATGGCAATCGCTGACGATGAATCCGCTGCCAAGGATACCGATGCGAAAATCTTTTCGCGCGGGCAACGGCGGATGAATGTTCAGGTCCATGGGATTGGCAAAAGGATGTTGGGAAATTAATCGTCCGTCGGCAAGTTCTCCTTCACCTCACCTTGGCGTAGCGGCATCTCGGAAGAGTGCCGCAAAATTCTTTCGCCCTTGAAATGGTGGCGCTCTGCCGAGACGCCGCTACGATTCCGGAGCCAATTCATACGGTGACCTTGTTCCAAATTTTTTCCAACTCCCGCTTCGCAATCAAGCAGTCTTCCCACGGCGACGGCCAGGTGCTGATGCCGTAGCCCGAGGAAACCGGCCCGAGTTCCGGCACGACCCAGAGTTCGTTGTGCGGACGCGGCCCGGCGAGCCAGCAACGGAAAACATCTTCCACGAAGGGCAGATAATCGCGCATCTCGCGCGTGAGATTACCGTGTCCGTCGGTGACGGGCACTTGGCAGTGGTGTCCGTTGAACGGGCGACAGTGAATCAGATTTCCATTCTGCAACAAATCGGGCCGCGTGAGCAGGCGTTTGGAAAATTCCGCCGGAGCGAGATGTTTCACCACGGCGATGTGAGAGAAATCCAGATTCATCCGCAGCACCTTGCCGGTGGCCTGACGATAGGCGTCGGCAATGGCGAAGGCTTTCTCCGGCGTCTCGGTGCAGGTGCCGCGATGGGTTTCGAGATGGACGTTGGCGTTTTGTTTCTCCGCTTCCGCCATTAATTTCAGGGTGAGACGAATCGCTTCTTCCACCGGCGTGTCATGCTGGCCGAGTTGGACGTTGATCGTTTCCGCGCCGGCGTCCATCTGCGCCCGAATGAGCGCGGCGAAATCCTCTTCGCGCGGGAAGTTGAACATGCCGGAGAATTTCAGCCCGGACTTCTGGAGCAATGCCGTCGTCGCCGGCTCCGCAAACCAGTTCACGCCGTCGAAGCCCGCGTCCTTCACCGCCTGGATTTTTTTCTCCAGCGACCATTCCGCCGTCGGGGAGGGATGCTCCATCAAGGTCCACAGGTTGGCGATGAAGACGATGCGGGGAGACGAGAGCATTACGATTCGCCTGATTGCTGCGGCTGGTGCTCGGCGCACACAACCGCGCTCCGTCATTTCGCGGCGGCCTTGGGCTTGAGCCGGCGCGCGCTCACGTCCTTCTTGTCGTCGAGCCACGCCACGTTGGACTTGTCGTCGTCAAAACGTTTTGCGCCGACTTTCTTGATCATGGCGTCCGGAACCTTTTTCAACTTTGTGTAGCACGGATGATGCGCTTCCTTGTAAGGATTGTTCTTCTTGAAATTGTAGCAACAGATCATGGACCAGCGCGGATTCTCGGAATTGTTGCGGTCCGAGGCATGGAGCAGATTGCCGTGAAAAAACAAAGCATCACCCGGCTGCATCACACAATAAACCAGCGCCATTCTTTTCTTGGCTTCGTTCACGCGTTCCATGTCCGCGCCGGCCTGGTCGCCGGTCAGGATGTGATCCACGCGGCCGATCTTGTGCGAGCCTTTGAGAACCTGGAGGCAGCCATTTTCCTTCGTGGCCTTGTCCACGGCGATGGACACGCTGCACAGGTCGGGCAGCAGCACGCCGTTCTGATACCAGTAGCCATAATCCTGATGCCACGCCCACGCGCCGCCCACGCGCGCATCCTTCATGATCATTTTGGAATGATAGTGATACGCCTCGTCATTAAGCAGTTGCTCCACGGAGTTCACGAGCTTGTGGCAGCGGGCGAACATACCATAGACGCCGTCGCCGGGATGATTCCACAGCGAGAGGCGAATCTTCGCGCCCTTGCCATCGTCCTTACTGAACGAGTGTTGATCCAACGCGCGATCTTCCTTGGCGGCGCGGCTCAACAGACCGATCTCCTCCTTGGAAAAAAGTTGGCGGACGATCACGTAGCCGTCGCGGTGGTAGTCGGCGATTTGTTTGGCGGTAAGTTTTCCTTTGCTCATGGTGCGATGGGGTTGCGGTTTAATGTCATGGTGAACGCGCAAAGTATTCGCCGCAGGCGCGGCAACTTCAACTCCAAATGCTGCCTAATTGCCTGCGGTTTCTGCCACGGCGCGACTTACAAAACCCCCAGCTGCCGGATGGCAACCAGGGTTTTCTCCGGCGTCTCGTGCCAGATCGTCTGCCAGCCGCGTTGCACACCGGCGGCGATGTTTTCAGGACGGTCATCAATGTAAAGCAGTTCGCCGCCGCTTTTTCCAGCCAGGTGCTCCAACGCCTCGTAAATCTTCGCATCGGGCTTCATCGAGCCGACTTCATGCGAGTAGATGTAGCCGGTGAAATTCGCGAAGAACGGAAAGTTCTGGCGCACATGCCGGATGGCCAGCTCGTTGGTGTTGGAAAAAGCAAACGTCGGAAACCCCTTCTGCCGCAGGGCCGCGTGCAGTTCGATCATCGGCGGAATGGCGGTGAAGATGTCGCCGAAGATCGCTTCAAACTCGTTCGCAGTTCCCGTGTAGCCGGTGAGGGAAATCAGCCGGGCGACAAACTCGGCCGTGGTCAGCTCACCATTTTCATAACGCAGGAGCCAAGGCAACTCATCCACAAACAGCCGCGCGAAATCCACCGGTCTGCCCGACTGCGCGGCGATTTTTTTAGCGGCGATGGCGTAATCAAAATCCACGAGGACTTTGCCGAGATCGAAGACGATGGCGGAGGGTTGGGTCATGGTTGGTAAATCACGTTTCACTTTTCACGAAGGCGGTAACATGATGCGTGAAACGTGAAAACATTCAGATGGCTGTCTTGGGTTCACAGCATTTCCCTCCGCCCTTCGAGCGCGCGGCTCAACGTAAGTTCGTCGGCAAATTCCAGCCCCGTTCCCGCCGGTAGCCCGTGGGCGATGCGCGAGATTTTCAGGCCGGGCCGGGCCAGTCGCTTGGCGAGATAGTAGCCGGTGGCGTCGCCTTCCACGTCCGTGCCGAGCGCGATCACGAGTTCCTTGATCGGTTCGGTCGTCAGGCGTTTTTCCAACTCCGCGATGCGCAGATCGTCCGGCTCCACGCCGTCGAGCGGGGAAATTTTTCCGCCGAGAACGTGGAACTTTCCGCGAAACGTGGCGGGTTTTTCAATGCTCAAAATGTCCACGGCACGTTCCACCACGCAGACCAGCGAGGCATCGCGGCGCAGGTCGTCACAAATGCCGCAGGGGGATTTTTCCGTGAGCGCGCCGCAGGTGGTGCAGAAGTGAATCCGTTCCCGCGCTTGCACGATGGAATCCGCGAGTTGCTTCACCGCGCCGGTTTCCGTCTGAACCAAGTGCAACGCGATGCGTTCAGCGGAGCGCGGGCCGATGCCGGGCAGCTTGCTCAACGCGGCGGTCAGGGCGGTGATGGGGGCGGGAAGCATAAAGGGAATGAAGAATTATGAATGAAGAATGAAGAAACAAAAACGTCGGGGCGGGCGCGGTAAATTCTTCATTCTTACTTCTTCATTCTTCATTTCAACCAAACCCCGGCAGGTTCATGCCGGCCGTGACCTTGCCCATCTCGGCGTTGGAAATTTCCTTGGCCTGGCCGAGCGCCTGGTTGGCGGCGGTGACGATCATGTCTTCGAGCAGTTGCGCGTCGGACGGGTTCAGCGCCTGCGGATCAATCTTCACCGAGGCGATCAGGCCGTCGCACTTGGCGATCACCTTGACCGCACCACCGCCGCTGGTGGCTTCGACGGTGCGGGCGGCGAGCTGCGTTTGAATTTCTTCCATCTGCTGCTGCATTCGCGCAGCCTGTTTCATGAGTTTTCCGATGCTGGACATAAAATTAGGAGCTAGGAGTTGGGATATAGGAGTTGGAAAAAATCATGCGCGGACTTCGACGATCTGGCCTTTGAAAACTTCCAGCGCCTTTTGGATCAGCGGATCGTTTTTGAAATCGTCCTTGTTGAATTGGATCGGGGAGGTTTTTTCCTTCACCGGCGGCGCGGCGGGTGCGGGTTTGGTCGCGGCGGTTGGGGCAGATGCCTTGGGCGCTGCTGCGGCTGCAACCGGTGCGGTCGGAGCAACAGGCGAGGGACGGTTCGACGGGGCTTCGGCCTTGATGAATTTGAACTGCGCGCCGGGATGACCGAGTTCGGACAGCTTGGTTTGAAGCAGTGCGTGATTCCGGGCGTTGTCCACCAGCGCAAGGTGATCGGAAAACTCGGGATCAAATCCGATGACGAACAGATTTTTCACAAACGAAACCGGATGCGCTTCGAGGAGATAGCTGCGGGTGAACGGACTCGCGCGGCCCACCGCCTCCAACATTTGCGCCCACAGCGTGTCGAGGCTGGAATCTCCGGATGACGGGGCAATCGCGGTCGGAGTTTCGGCCAAAGCCATCGGTGCAGGCGCGGGCTTGGCCGTTGACGCTGCGGGGGCGGAGTAGGAAACCGGCGCGGCGGCGGGACGGGAAAACGAACTCGCGGCAGGAGCAGCGGGAGTTGGTTGCGAAGTTGCACCGCCGTCGCGTAACTCCTGCAGCCGCTTGAGCACGGCGTCGAGACTCACGGCGTTGCGCGCTTCGATGGCCTTGAGCAAGGCGACTTCGAGCAGAATCTTTTTCGAGACGGCGTCGCGCAACCGGGATTCGGCGTCGGTGAACACTTCCATGATGCGGGACATCGCGCCGGTGTCGGCCAGCTTGGCCTGTTCGCGCAACGAACCCGCTTCGGTCTCCGAAACTTCCAGCATGTTCAAATCGCCTTTGGACACTTGGAAGATCAGGAGATTGCGGAAATGGTTCAGCAAGTCGGACAACAGGCGGCTGAGGTCTTTGCCATTCTTCGCGAGATCGTGCAACTGTTGCAGCGCCGTCTGCACCTCGCCGCTGAGAACGGCGCGGGAAAGTTCGAGCAGATTGCTTTGTGCGGTCAGGCCGAACATCGAGAGCACGTCCGGTTCTTCAATTTTATTTCCGCAAAAACTAATGAGCTGATCCAGCGTGGATTCGGCGTCGCGCATTCCGCCGTCGGCACCGCGCGCGATGCCATACAAGGCTTCGGGCGAGATCTGGACGCTCTCGGTTTTGGCAATGCTCGCGAGCTGTTGGACGATCAGCGAAGTCGGGATGCGCCGCAGATCGAATCGCTGGCAGCGCGAGAGAATGGTCGGTAGAACTTTTTCAGGATCAGTCGTGGCGAACATGAACTTCACATGCGCCGGGGGTTCCTCCAAAGTTTTCAGGAGCGCGTTGAACGCCGCTGTGGAGAGCATGTGGACTTCGTCAATGATGTAGATCTTGAACGGCGAGGAGGCGGGCACGTATTTGCAGGTCTCGCGCAGTTCGCGCACCTGCTCGACGCCATTGTTGCTCGCGCCGTCAATTTCCAGCACGTCGAGCGAACGACCCTCGGCGATCTCGATGCATTTGGGATCATTCTCGTCAAAGTCCGCTTTCGGGCCGCCGGTGCAGTTCAGGGCTTTGGCAAAGATGCGGGCGATGGTGGTCTTGCCGGTGCCGCGTGGGCCGCAGAAAAGGTAGGCGTGCGCGATGCGCTTCTGTTCGATGGCGTGGCTGAGGGTCTGCGTGACGTGCTCCTGGCCGACAACGTCAGCGAAACGCTGCGGGCGATATTTGCGGGCGATGACCTGGTAGGACATTTTAGATTTACGATTGATGATTGACGATTTGGGCGACGAACCGGCGATTTCTTCCAATCGTAAATCGCAAATCGTAAATCATAAATAAAAAAAGGTGCTAGGGTGACCACGGCAGACGCAGAGCAAACTGCCGTTGCTGCCTTCCGGCCCTCGCGGGGTTCGTAAGTCCACATTCCATGGGCCCTAGCGGGAAAGAATCTGCGGCACGGGCGAAACGGCTTCAAGGAGAATCGCAGCTTTCACACTTCAATTTCAGGAAACAAAATTTCGCTGACGTGTCCGGCTGAAGCTGGCAGACTCATGCGCGCGTGAACGAAACCGGCCAGGCCATCAGCGCCTTCCTGTTCCACCCGGAACTGGGCAACGAGGTGGTGCCAGGCACCATCGCCGTGGATCGGACGGGGCTGCACTTCACTTCGGAACTTCATCGCGAGGAGATTCCGGCCAGTCGTCTGATCGCGGAGTGGGATGAACACGACGAAAAGATTTTTTTCAAAGACACCACCCGGCCCGAACTGAACATCTACACGCTCGATCAATCGGTGCTCGAACGTCCGGTCATGCCGCAGTTAGCAGGGCTGCGCAAACAAGTCGGCGATGACCGCGGACGCCGGCAGTTAAATCGCAGCCTGCGGATCACGCTCTGGTTTTTGGCGGCCTGCATTTTGGTGACGTGCCTGGGTTCCTGGGCGACCAGCCTCATGGTGCAATCGCTGGTGGCCAAGGTGCCGCCGGAATGGGAACGCAAATTCGGCCAAGCGCAGGTGGAAGAATTGCGCGGCAAAATGGTGCCGGGAAATTATTCCAACCAGCTCGCGCAACTGTCCGCCCCCCTGCTCCGCGTACTGCCGCCGGACGCGAGAACGGTAACATTTTTTCTCGTGGACGATCCCGAGCCGAATGCCTGCGCGCTGCCGGGCGGTTACGTGGTGGTGAACACCGGTCTGCTCGAACTGACCGAACGCCCTGAGGAATTGCTCGGCGTGATCGCGCATGAACTGGCACACGTCACCCAAAAACATCTGGCGCGAAAAATCGTTTCCGGCGGCGGGGCGCTGATGATTTGCAGCATCTTCCTGCACAGCCGCGATTCGCTGTTGAACGTGCTGGGACAGGGTTCGGGCTTGATGGTCTTCCAAAGTTTTTCCAAGGAGTATGAGACGGAGGCCGATGACGTTGGCTGGCAATATCTGGTGGCGGCGAACATTAATCCGCGCGGCATGGCCAGCGTCTTCCGCAAACTCAAGGCCTACGAAGAAGCGGAGAAACACGGCAGCGAACTGCCCCGCGCGTTTCAAAGCCACCCTGCCCTGGAAAAAAGAATCGCCCGGCTCGAAGCGAAGTGGAAAAAACTTTCGCGGCCAGGCGGGTTTATCGCCATGACCAACGCCATTCCTGTGGTGCGACCGGAGGATGCGCCGGTGAGTCAGGCTGATAAAAAACCGCCGCGCTGAAGGATTGACCTCCGCCTAAAACCATTCCAGCACTTCCTTCTTCGCCACATACAGCAGGCCGAGGATGCGCATGTTTACTGAGAGCAGATAGACGCTGAGAAAACTCCAGACCGCCTGGAAGCCGAAGGCCATGAACAACGTGGACATCGAGCGCGTGGTCAGGGAAACACTGCCGGCTCCGCCGGCAATAATGTCACCCAACCCTTGCACCCCGAAGATCGAAGTCATCAAGATCACGGTGACGATGTATTCCGTCGGCACCTTAACAATTGCTGGCACGACGACCAGCGGATTCGCCGCCAGCGCCGTGTCCTTCATGGCGGCGGCCAGAAACGCCATCGGAAAATAGAGGCAACCCAACACCACCGCCGCAATGATCGCCGCCATCGGGATTGCTTCCACCTCAAACCAGAGCCGTGCCACCGCCAGCCCAATCGCAATCCCGAAGCTCATCAACACAGTTCCCACGAGGCTGAAACAAGCGCCGAACAGTCCGTCCATTCCAGGCAGCTCCGGCATCTGTTTCTCCTCCGCCGCCGTCGCGTGAATGATGTTTTGCATGTAGGAGAAGAAGTAGCCGAACGAGGCGATTTTCAGCAGGATGGCGAACCAGCCCACGCGACTGAGCGCCGCAAAAAGCAACGTGGCCACAATCAACACCAACAATCCGGTGCCTTTGAACGGATAAATGAACGCGCCCGGAAGCCGCGCAAAAAATCCCGGAGCATCGACGGGGCCGGAATATTCTACATGCAACTTCGTGCATTCGACACCGCAGCTCCGGCAGGTTTTAACTTCATGCCGGGTGTTGACGCACAGTTCGCAGAAGGTGCGGTTGCACTTATTACACAAATAATGCGCGGTTGACTTGGGATGAAACTTACAGAACCGCGCGCCGCCCAAGGTCTCAGCAATGACCGGCACCAGCGGTGGTGCGTTGTGAGGATCGACGGGCGGGGCTTCCGCCGGAGCGGCATGGGCGGCTCCTGAGATGCGCAAGCCAGCCGGTCTCATGCGCGGAACCGGCGCGCTGGGGATCGCGATCACGTTGGCGGCAGCCGACGCGGCGGCGGGCACCGGCGCATCCGATTGAAACAGCAATTCCACACTACCGAAACGCAGGGACTGGCCGTGTTCGAGCACCGCCTGCTGCACCGGCGCTTGATTGATAAAAGTTCCGTTGGTCGAACCCAGATCCTGGAGCGACACCTTGCCGTCCGCCACTTCAATGCGGCAGTGATTCGTGGACACACTCGGGTCGGCGATGGTGAAATCATTGGCGTCGCCGCGCCCCAGCGAATTGAGGCCGGGCTTGAGTTGAATCTCCCAAGTTTGCGGCGTGTTGGGGTTGACCACCAGACGGTGCGCGCTCATAACAAAGTTTTTTCTCCGAGTTCGGTTGCTGAATGGCAGTTTTTATACCCGTCCGCCACCGGCGTTGTCGAACAAAATCAACAAGCCTCCACAAGAAGCCGCAAAATGGATCAGAAACGCCAATCAAGGATGCGCCGGCCGGTGCGCGGTCAGGGAATTTACCCGCGCCTGGTAGGAGGTGAAATAGCGGTCGTACGCAAACGGATTGTTTTCGGTCAGCGCGATTTTTTTGACCAGCTCCCGCTCAAATGCGGGCGTGAGCAGTTCGCTGCGGCCCACCAGCACGCGCACTTGTTGCCGGGGTGCCGGGTCAACGGTCAGCGGCAGAATCCCCGTGGTGACCCTTTCCGGCACGATCCAAAACGCCCGCAGTCCGGGACGCTCGAAATAACTACGCCACCACGTTTGCAGCATCGCGTCGGCCTCCTTGGGAAACAGTCCCGCCTGGATCAGCGCGCCGCGCATGGCGGCGTAAACCTCGTGCTCCCAATTTTTCGAGTACACCGGCTCGGCCAGTTTCACGGTGCGGCCCTCCCCGGCCTTCAAGGGATCGAGCAACGTGAAACTGATTTTGTCTTCGCCGGAAAAATTGAAGACGAGCACCGTGGGAATGGTTTCCGCAGAAAGGTTTTTCAAATGGAGCATGTTGTCCTCGGGCAACGTGAACTTCACCGGCAGCGGAAAATTTCCCACGCCGCGATAGAACAGGAACTTTTCCGCCGCGCCGTCCGCCGTGCACACCAGCGACGAATCGGGCTGGCGCGGATACAGCCAAGTCGGAGTTTCGCCCGGTTTGAAAATGGCCGCGCTGTCGTCTGCCGAGGGCGGCTGGATTCGCACATTCCATTCGATGCTGCCCTGGTAGCTTTTCGCGAAGTCAATGTCGCCGCCGGTGGCGCCAAACATTTTGAGCACGGGCGCGGGCGGCGGAGTCTCGCCGCCGCTGCGTTCGGGAAACCACTGGCTGATCGAGCCGCCGTTAAAGCCGACGCGGACGTGCGCCTTGAACGGTTCCTTCGCGTAGAAATAAATCACCGGGGTTTCCATCTTGATCGTCACGTTGTGGAGCGGGCGCGCATAGCCTTTGGGCTTGGGCGGCATGCCGTCGTGCTGAAGCACAAATCTGGGCAGCGACTCTTCTTCCCGTTCGAGTCCGGGCAGCAGCACGCCGTCCGAGCCGGAGACGGAGGTGAAAGTGCCCCATTCGTGCACCGAGAAGTCGGGTGAGTCAGCGGCCAGCGCGGTGAAGTTGGCAGTCGCGAGAGCCATTAGGAGACAATGGAGGCGGATGGTTTTCATACGTTACTTTGCCATGTTGGTTCGACAGTGAAAGCAAACCAATGTTCAGAATGAGCCAGCCAATCTTCCCCCGGCCAACTGCGGATCAGAGATGCAGGACGTGGAATGCGACCGTGAAATAAATCATGATGCCGGTCACGTCCACAAGCGTCGCCACGAACGGTGCGGAACAGGTGGCGGGATCCAGTTTGCAGAAGCGCAGAAAGATCGGGAGCATCGCGCCGATCAAACTGCCCCACAGCACCACGCCGACCAGACTGCCGCCAATCGTCAACGCCAGCAGCACGAAATGCGGGCCGTAGTTTTTCAGCCCCAGCCATTGCCACGCAAGGATGCGCAAGAAACCCAGGCTGGCCAGCGTGACGCCGAGCAGAAAGCCGGAGGCGAGTTCGCGTTTGAACACGCGCCACCAGTCGCGCAGCTCCACATGCCGCAGCGCCATCGCGCGGATGATGAGCGTGGTGGCTTGGGAACCGGAATTGCCGCCGCTCGAAAGGATCAGCGGCAGAAAAATCGCGAGGATGGCCGCCTTCTCGATTTCGGTTTCAAAATAACCCATCGCGGTGGAGGTGAACATTTCGCTCACGAACAAAATGGACAGCCACGGCGCGCGTTTCTTGAGCATGTCCCACAGGCCGATCTTGAGATACGGCGCGTCGAGCGCGTCCATGCCGCCGAGTTTTTGGATGTCCTCGGTCGCCTCGCGTTCGGCGAGATCCAGCACGTCATCCACGGTGATCACGCCGACGATCACGTCCTTGCTGTCCACGACGGGCAGGATGGTCACGTCATATTTCTTGAACGCGGCGATGGCGGTTTCCTGGTCGGCGGTGGCGTGGAGCGCGAGGTTCTGATTTTGCAGCAGCTCGGTCACGGGGGTGTCGGCATCGGCCACCACCAGATCCCGGAGACGGAGGAAGTCCACCAGCCGGCTTTTTTCATCCACCACGTAGAGTTGATTGACGGCGGCGCGCTTGTCTTTTTCGTGGCGCAAGTGTTCGAGCACTTCGGCCACGGTCCAGGTCTGTTTGACCGCCACGTATTCGGGCGTCATGCGCCGGCCGATGGAATCCTTCGGGTAGCCGAGCAGATTGGTGGCGATCTTCCGCTCCTCCGGCTTGAGCAGGGCGAGCAGTTTTTGGGTGACCGCCGAGGGCAGTTCCTCCAACAGCGCGGTGCGGTCGTCGGGCGAAAGGTCGTTGAGAATGCCCGCCACTTCCTCCGTGCCCATGGCGAGGAGCGTCTGCTCCTGGTCTTCGCGCGGGAGATATTCAAACACCTCGGCTGCGAGATCGTGCGGCAGCAACCGCAACAGCACGGCCTCATCGCCGGGCTTGAGATCCACAAAAATCTCGGCGACGTCTGGCGCGGGAAAGTCGCAGAGAATCTCACGCAACTGCGTGAAATTGCGCTGACGGATCAATTCCTTCAGTTCGGGGGCGAGCAGGTTGCCGATCATTCCCGGCAATCAACCTTATTTTCCCATTTTCAGCAAAACAAGAAACCTGCACGGAACACATAAATTATGTGCATCAGAGCTTGCGGCTGCCAACAATTTGGCGACACTTGCACGCAAGCTTGGCAAGCAATTACAAATCGCAGCCAAACTCTCAACTATGGCCGGACCAACTGTTTCAACCAATCAGCGCGACAATGATCTTCTGCGTGACGCCGCCGCGCAGGAAACTGGCGTCGTGCTGCAAAACCTCAGCACCTCCGTCACCGGCCTCACCGAGGACGAAGCGGCTGCGCGCCTGTTGAAATACGGCCCGAACGAAGTCGCGCAGGAAAGAAAGCACGAGTGGCTGCACCGGCTTTGGGTGGCCGTCCGTAACCCGCTGGTCATTTTGCTGACCGTGCTTGCGACGGTCTCGTATGCGACCGGCGATGCCCGCGCTGGAACCGTGATGCTGCTGATGGTCGTGCTCGGCGTCACGCTGCGGTTTGTGCAGGAGACCAAGGCCAACACCGCTGCCGCCAAACTCAAGGCGATGATCAAAGTCACCGCCACCGTCGTGCGCGACGGGCAGGCCAAGGAAATTCCCCTTCAGCAACTGGTGCCCGGCGACATCGTGAAACTCTCGGCGGGCGACATGATCCCCGGCGACGTGCGGCTGATCGCAGCCAAAGATTTGTTCATCATCCAAGGCACGCTCACGGGCGAATCTTTGCCGGTGGAAAAATCGGACGCGCGGGATGCGCGAACCAACATCTCATCCATCGAGCACACCAACATCTGTTTCCTGGGCACGAGCGTGGAAAGCGGCGCAGCCACGGCGGTCATCGTGGCGACCGGCCCGCAGACTTATTTCGGCAAGATGGCCAGCAGTCTCGCCGGCCAGCAAGTCGAGACCGCCTTCGACAAAGGTGTTAAAAAATACGTCTGGTTGATGCTCTCGTTCATGCTGGTGATGGTGCCGATGGTTTTCCTCATCAACGGGCTGTTCAAGCACAACTGGAAAGACGCCTTTTTCTTCGCGATGGCAGTTGCGGTCGGCCTCACACCGGAAATGTTGCCGATGATCGTTTCCGTCTGCCTCTCGAAGGGCGCGCTGGCGATGTCGAAGAAAAAAGTCATCGTCAAAAAACTCAACTCCATCCAGAACTTCGGTGCGATGGATGTGCTCTGCACGGACAAGACCGGCACGCTGACGATTGACCATGTGATCCTTGAACTGCACGTGGACGTTTTCAAAAATGAAAGCGAGGCCGTGCTGCGCGACGCCTACCTCATCAGCCATTTTCAAACCGGGTTGAAAAACGTCCTCGACCGCGCAGTGTTGAAATACAAGGAGCTGCATGGCGAACTCGGCATCGACAAATACAAGATGGTGGACGAAATCCCGTTCGACTTTTCGCGGCGCATGATGTCCGTCGCCATCGAAGGGCCGGATGGCGAACGTCAATTGCTCACCAAAGGCGCGCCCGAAGCCGTGTTCGCGAAATGCACGCACTTCGAGAGCGACGCAGAAATCCTGCCGATGGAGCCGATTCTTGTCGGCGACCTCGTGCAGCAGGTCAATGAATTGAGCGAGGACGGTTTCCGCGTGCTCGCCGTGGCCACGAAAAAACTCGGCGCGCAAACCACGTTCACCAAGGCCGACGAAAGCGAACTGGTTTTGACCGGCTACCTCGCGTTCCTCGATCCGCCGAAGGATTCCGCCGCCAAGGCCATCACCGCGCTGCGGCAAAACGGCGTCACGGTGAAAGTGCTGACCGGCGACAATGACCTCGTCACGCGCAAGGTGTGCAGCGAAGTCGGCATCCACGCGGAAAAGATTTTGCTCGGCAGCCAGGTGGAAAAGCTGACGGACGACGAACTCGCCAAGGAAGTCGAGGCGACGGACGTGTTCGCGCGCCTTTCGCCCGCGCACAAAAAGCGCGTCGTGCAGGCGCTGCAACGCAACAAGCACGTCGTCGGTTTCATGGGCGACGGCATCAACGACGCGCCGGCATTGCGCGCCGCCGACGTGGGCATCTCCGTGGACACCGCCGTGGATATCGCCAAGGAATCCGCCGACATGATTCTGCTGGAGAAGGATTTGATGGTGTTGGAGGAAGGCGTGCTCGAAGGCCGCAAGGTGTTCGTGAACATTTTGAAATACATCCGCATGGGTGCCAGCTCTAACTTCGGCAACATGTTCAGCGTGCTCGGCGCCAGCGCGTGGCTGCCCTTTCTGCCAATGCAGCCCATCCAGGTGCTCACGAACAACCTGCTTTATGATTTTTCGCAGGTGCCGATTCCGACGGACAACGTCGGTTCGGCCATCATCTCGAAGCCGCGCCCGTGGCACATGGGGGAAATCTCGCGGTTCATCATGTTCATCGGCCCGATCAGTTCCATTTTCGATTACACCACCTACGCGTTGATGTGGTTTGTCTTCAAATGCAACAACCTGGTCTTAGCCGCGCCGCCGGAACTGGCCGCGCGTTTTGCCCATCCCGCCGACACGGATCACACTTACGCCGCCGCGTTGTTCAGCACCGGCTGGTTCGTTGAATCGCTCATGACGCAGACGCTCATCGTCCACGTCATCCGCACCAACCAGATTCCGTTCATTCAGTCGCGCGCGAGCTGGCAGTTGACGCTGACGACGTTTGCCATCATGGGTATTGGTGCGTTCCTGCCGTATTCGCTGCTGGCGCAGTATCTGGGATTTGTGCCGCTGCCGTGGCAGTTCTGGCCGCTCCTGTTGCTCACGCTGGTTTGCTACGTCGGCCTGACGCAGGTCATCAAGGCCTGGCTGATTCGCAAGTCGTGGGTTTGAAAATCCGGGTAATTTTTTTTATTGTCCGAAAATTGCCGGTGATTTTCCGCTCGCGTTTGAGCGGGCATTTATTGTCCAACTCGTAACCAGTCAAAAATAAAAACTATGAAAAAATCACTCCTCCTGCTCACGTTTGCCATCGCCAGTCTGGCCACCTTAGCCGCCCACGCCCAACCCGGCCCGCGTGGTCGCGGCCTGGGCGGTCCGCCGGCCGGGCCGCAGTTCGGCGGCGACCTGGGAAAATTTTTGGCGAACACCAGGCGTTCACGGCCAACCTGGAATTCCACATGACCTCCAGCAACGCCACTGAGTCCACCACAATGCCGGGCAAGCTCGCCTATCTCAACGGCAAATCCCGTTTTGAAATGAATCTTGCCGAAATGAAGAGCGCCCAGATGCCAACCGGTGCCGCCGCGCAGATGAAAGAAATGGGGATGGATACAACCGTCGCCATCAGCCGGCCCGACAAAAAGACCACCTGCCTCGTTTATCCGGGAATGCAATCGTACGTGGAAAGTCCGATTCGCGACGCCGAATCCGCCCGGCCAGAATCCGACTTCACCATCAAGGTCACCAAAATCGGAAAAGAAACCTTGGCAGGCCATGAGTGCGTGAAAAACAAAGTGGTCTCCACGGACAAGGAAGGGAAAACGCACGATTCCACCGAGTGGAACGCAACCGATTTGAAAAATTTTCCGATCAAGATTGAAACCACTGAGGCGGGGAGTTCAGTCGTCATGCTGTTCAAGGACGTCAGCTTCACCAAACCCGAGGCGGCGCAATTTGAACCGCCGGCGGACTTCACCAAATACGACAGCATGATGGGCATGATGCGGGATCAGATGATGAAGCGCATGGGCGGTGCGGGCGGTTTCGCCCCGCCGGGACAATAAATCATTTCCTGCCCCGCTCCGGCGACGGAAAAATTTTGGGCGATCCGCGCTCAAGCTCCGCCCCGCTCCTGCCGATGGCAGGTGTATGAATGTCTCCGGCCAGTCCGCCACCTCGCTGCTCGACAGCGTCCTGAACGCGCAAACCACGCGCGTGGACATGGGCGTCGCCGTCCTCAAAAAAGCGCTGGACGCCGACAAACAGGAAGGTGCGGCGATGGTTCAAATGCTGGAACAAGCCTCAATCCGGCCCGGCGAAAAAGGCCAGCTCCTCGACACCTACGCCTAATCGTTCCAGCGGTCAGCCCCACTTCTCTGGTTCAACGGCACACGGTTCGGCCCGGTGCAACAGTTTATTGAGGCTCTCGTATAATTGAGTGACGGGGCGCGACCTTCAGGTCGCTTCACCGCCCGCCAGCACGAAGCCGTCAAAAATCCCGGCCCGCTGGCAGTTGGTGAGGTGAAGCGGCGTGAACGCCGCGCTCCGCTCCGGCTCGTTCCGCGT
>JANYDP010000170.1 GCA_025363535.1 Verrucomicrobiota bacterium
GTTCGCTGCGGACAACGTGGACATCGAAATCGTGGATGGCTTCGACGAGCGCGTTGAACTTCAAGTCCCAGCCCATGCGGCGCGACGCCTGGAAATACTGGCTCACGCGCTTGCGCAGGTCGCGCGCCTTGCCAACGTAGATGACGGTGCCGAAACGGTCCTTGTGCAGGTACACCCCCGGCTTGTGCGGCACGGTGCCGAGCTTCTGGCGGATGGCTTCTTTGACGGACACGAAAGAATTTTCAACGCAAAGGCGCAAAGGCGCAAAGGAAATTTGCAACCAGGGTGAACCGTTCTTCTGTCACGGGACAAAATACGTCAGCCCCATCGCTTCACAGCAGCTTCCTGAAATAATTCGCGGACTCCTCATAACCGATGCTGCGATAAAACGGTGCGGCCCGGCGCGTGGCGAGCGCCACCAGCTTGGATTGGCGCGTGCGCGCCCAGACCTCAAAGCCCGCCATCAATTGCCGGCCAATCCCGTGACGGCGCAACTCTTCGGAGACCATGATTTCTTCCACCCATGAAACCCGGCCGTTGGCAAAGAACGCGGGGTGATCGAATCCCAACAAATAACCCACCACCAATTCTTGGTTCACGGCGGTAGCCAAGAATGCCTCTGGCGATTGAAGCAAGTCGGCAAATGACGAATCAAAGGCTGGGCGCTCGACAACGAAGGAAGTCGCGAACGCCTTGGCGAGAGAAAAAACGGCGTCGCAGTCCCGTAATTCTGCCCGGCGAATGGTGGTCATATCGTGCGATCACTTAACTCGATTAATTTTTTAATGGCCGCGCCGCCATCAATCAACTCCGCCGCGCGTTCCCAGCCATCGGACAGCGTCCGCACCTGACCAGCCACGAACAAGGCCGCCGCCGCGTTGAGCAAAACCGCGTCGCGCTTGGGACCGCGCTCGTCGCCGCGCAGAATGCGGCGGATGATTTCCGCGTTGGTGTCGCGGTCGCCGCCGGCCAGATCGGCCAGCGTGGCGGGCTGGATCGGAAATTGTTCGGGGGACAAACTGGAAACCGTGAAGCCGCGTTCGTGATAAAATTCCGCGATGGTGGTTTCACCCAGCGTGGACAGTTCGTCGAAGTGATTTCCGATTTCCGATTTCCGATTTCCGATTTTCCCGGAGACCACCATGCCGCGCCGGATGCCCAGCGATTGCAGCACTTGCGCCAGCGGTTCGCACAGTTCCGGTCGCGGCACGCCGACGAGCTGCGCGGTGGGCCGGGCGGGATTCAAGAGCGGCCCAAGGAAGTTGAAGATCGTCCGCTGGCCGCGCGCCGCGCAGAGCTTGCGCGCCGGTGCGATGTGCTTGAACGCGGGATGAAAGTTGGGCGCAAAGAAGAACGCGAAGTTGTGATCGTGCAAGGCTTGCGCAGCTTCGGCCGGCGACAAATTCACGCGGATGCCAAGGGCTTCGAGCACGTCCGCGCTGCCGGACTTGGAGGTGATGGCGCGGTTGCCGTGCTTGGCCACGGCGATGCCGGCGGCGGCGCAGAGGATCGCGACGGTGGTGGAGATGTTGAACGTGTTGAGCTGGTCACCGCCAGTGCCGCAGACATCGAGGATTTCGCGGGCGTGGGTTTCGGGGGTGAGCGGCGGCGTGATGGATTTGTCGCAGAGCGCGCGGGCAAAGGCGGCGATTTCCTCAACCGTCTCACCTTTGATTGCGAGGCGGGAAAGAAATTCGGCTTTCGTCGCCGCCGGAATATTTTCGTCCACGAGCTGCTCGACGGCGGCATGGATCTGCTCGTCTGAGAGAATTTTTCCAGCGGCGAGATCGTTGGTCAGTATTTCCAGCACGAAATAATTTTAGAACCCAAAGTCCAAAGTCCAAAGTCCAAAATTGCGCGCGGCGGCGAATGATTTTATTTTTCCATTGCGGCCCTTGGGGAAAGCTACTAGTGTCGCTTCAACAAGCGTAACCAACTAAAAACCTATGTATTTCGGAGTTGATTATCACCCGGAGCAATGGGTCTTCCCATTCGCTGGAACTGCTAAAGACCCCGAAGCCCAATGGGAGCTGGACGCCGAATTGATGCTCAAGGCCGGCGTCAACGTGGTGCGCGTCGGGGAATTCACCTGGGGCTTGTGCGAGCCGGAGGAGGGCAAATACGATTTCACCTGGCTCGAACGTTTCATGGACATCATGGGCAAGTCCGGCATCCAGGTCGTCCTCGCCACGCCCACCGCCGCGCCGCCGATCTGGCTGACCAAAAAACACCCGGAGATTTTGCCGGTGGATGAACGCGGCTTGACCAAGCATGAAGGCACCCGCCGCGCCGTCTGCCTCAACAGCGATGTTTATTGGAAATATTGCAAGGCTCTCGTCGAGGCCATGGCCAAAGCCCTCGGTCCGCATCCGCAACTGGTCGCCTGGCAGATTGACAACAGCCTGGGCGGCAATTTCACGGAAGCCGCGTTCAACGAAGACACCCGGCGCGACTGGCATTTCTGGCTGGAGGAAAAATATAAAACCATTGAGCGGCTCAACAACAACCTGGGCCTGCGCCATTGGGGCCAGGTGGTGACCGCCTGGAACCAGGTGCCCATGCCGATGGCCGCGCCCACGATTCACAACCCGGCGCTGGTGCTGAACTGGTGCCGGTTTTGCAGTGACACGATCGTGCAGTTCGTCAAAATGCAGGCGGCCATTCTGCGCGAGGCAACGCCCCATTGTCCGGTCACCACCAATCTGCGGCCGCTCGTTCATCGCTTTGATCATTTCGATCTGGCGGAAGCGCTGGATTTCGTGTCGGTGGAAAGCACGGCGGCGATCAAGGCCAAGCCCGCCGACCAGGCGTGCGACATTGACATGCTGCGGTCGCTCAAAAAAACCGGCATCCGCTCACCCGACGGGGAGACCGGCTTCTGGGTCATCGAGCAGAAGGCCGGCAACGTGAGCTGGCAGGACGTGAATCCAATCGTCCGCCCCGGCGTGCTGCGGATGTTCAGCTATCAACTGGTTTCGCGCGGGGCCACGGCGATTTTGTTTTTCCGCTGGCGGCAGCCGCGTTTTGGCACGGAGAAATTTCACGGCGCGGTGCTGCCGCACAACACGGCGGCGGAAAGCCGCACATTCCGCGAGATCGCCCAGATTGGCGAAGAGATGAAAATGCTGGCCCCGCTGCTCAAGGACACCCAGGTGCAGGCCGAGGTGTGCATTCTTTACAGCCCCGACAGCGACTGGGTGCTGCAACAGCCGAACCAGCCGAGCAAGCATTTCAATTTGCGCCAACACATCCAACTGTTCTACACCGCGCTGCACGACCGGAACATCTCGGTGGATTTCGCGCGGCCCAGCGAAGACCTGTCCAAATACAAGGTGGTCATCGCGCCGTCCCTGCACCTGCTTTCCAGCAGCGAGGCCGACCTGTTGAAACTGTTTGTCCAAAACGGCGGCACCTTGCTCGGTACGTTCAACTCGGGCTTGGTGGATCAGCACAACCTGGCCCCGACCACCGGCTATCCGCACAACCTCACCGATCTCTTCGGCCTGGAAGTGCAAGAGTTTGACACGCTGCCCGAAGGCGAGGAAAACCACCTCACGTTCAAGGGCGCGTTCCCCACGAGCCACCTGCACTCAGCCCGGATCTGGTGCGATATCATCGAGCCGAAGGCATGTCAGGTGCTTGCCACCTATGCGAAAGATTTTTACGCGGGCAAACCGGCCATGACGATGAATCCCTTCGGCCTGGGCCGCGCAATCTACCTCGGGACGCAGAGCAACCAGCATTTCTACACCGACCTCGTGACGTGGCTCCGGCAGATGTGCGGCCTCCATCCGCTGCTGAAAGTTCCTGAACACGTCCAGGTCAGCATGCGCGAGAAGGACGGCACCAAAGTGTATTTCCTCCTGAACCACCAGAACTCCCAGGTGCGACTCCAGTTCTACAAGCCCATGCACGATTATCTCACCGGCAACACCTTCACCGGCAACTATGACCTGCCGCCGCACGGCGTGCTTATCATAGACGAACACACCGAACCCAGGCACCCGACGGAAACGGCCGCCGCCGAAGCCGGCGCCCAGGCATAATTTCAACCGTCCGCGCCCGCCCCTCATGGCCTATCAGCCCCGCCGCATTCCGCCGCTTGGCCCGCCGAAATCTTCCCGGCGGCAGCGCGTCTTGGCGGCCTGGCGCGGCGTGGATCTGGCCCCGGCGGAAACTGCCCGGACCGACCGCGCCAAATCAGCGGGCACCGTCCTGCCCGCCGTGCTCAAGGAACTGCGCATAGACAACCGCCGTGGCGAAGCCGAAGTGGTGAAGGTCTGGAATGATTTGCTCGACCCCAACATCGTTGCCCACGCGCAACCGGCCAACCTGCACAAGGGAACTTTGTTTGTGACCGTGGACAGCAGTGTGTGGCTGGCAGAAATCGTGCGCTACCGCCGCAAGGAAATTCTGGATCGCCTCCAGCACAGCTTCGGGAAAGAGCTGATCCAACGGATTTCATTTCGGGTGGGGTGAAAGACCTGTTTAATAACCATGCAACCCTGAAGGATTCAACCATGGCCAACTCCAAAAAACCGGGTCCGATGTGCCAAGTCCTCAGCACCCCCACGCTCACGAAGGACGGAACCTTGTGCCGTTGCGCGTCGCCCCTGCCCGGCACCATCACCGAAGAACCGGACATGCTGGATCAATTTTCCATCGGCATAGATGTGACCAAACCGTTGGGTGAGGAAGTCTGGTTTGAGCATCGGTACCCTGATCTCCTGGAAGACTCCCGGTTGCGCTTGATCGAGATCGTCAACCAGTGGGTTTACAGCCATTGGAATGCGTCGCCCTTCACGGATCAAAAACAACGAATCAACATCAGCGCGCGCGACACGGCCTATGTGAACAAGGACGGCACCATCAGGAAAGTCAAACGCAGCGACAACCGCTTTGAAAGCTGCGGCGACAAGCCGCAATCCCCGCATGAAGCCGACAAGACGCTGGGTAGTTTCTCGATTGATCTGGAAACTCCGGTTCCCATCATTTATTCCAGCAAACTCGCCGGGACCAAAACCCTGCAACGCTTCGAGTGGACGGGCGTCATGTACGTGGAGGACATCCTCGGACTTCAGGCGGAAAACAACATCGTGCATCTGCTCGGCGACTGGACCCTGGCCGTGGCCCCGTCGCGCCGCGTCAAGCGCGCCCGGTGGTACATTGAGGGAGAAGGATTCACGTACGTGATCGTGGCGGGCGACAGCCTGTCGAGCATCGCCGGCGCGATTTCCGGGGATGTCCAGAACTGGCGCATCCTTCATGCCGCCAATCTGACCACGATCTCCGATCCCAACCGGATCACGCCCGGGCAGCGGATCATCATTCCGGCCGAACTCATCAAAACCCCTTGATCGCCGGCAGCCGGTTCTAATCCTTCGCGCGCGGCATTTGGAACGCCAACGCCGCCGCCGGCACAAATAGAAAACCCGCGTAGAGCAACACCATGCGGTGATCGCCCACCTTCGAGAACAGCCCAAAAAACACCGTGCCGAACGCCGCCGCGATGCGGCCGATGTTGTAGCAGAAGCCCGCGCCCGTCGTCCGCAGCAGCGTCGGAAACAGCGGCGGCAGATACATCGTGAACAACGCAAACACCCCCTGGCAAAAACCAATCACCGGAAACCACCAGAGCAACGCCGTGTGATTCCGCGCCACGCCGTACGCCCCGAGCATCGCCAGAAAATAAGCCGCGAACGTCCACGCGATCGTCGCGCGATAGCCGATGAGCCGCGCGATCCAGCCCGAGAAAAAATTCCCCGCGATGGACGAACCGATGATCCAAAACATCGCCGTGTTGACCAGGTGATTTTTGTCCGCGTTCGACCAACCCACCACGTCGGGAAGATTTCGAAGGTGCATGCCATACCAAAACATGAACGCCCAGTGTGCCGTCAGTGAAATGCCGCACACGAGCATCACCCACACCGTGATCTGTCGCGTCTCACCGCGAAAAAGTTCTCCGACGCCCGGCGATTTATTTTGCGCACCGACCCGCGCCGCGTGCCACTCCGCCGGCTCCGGCACCGCGCGGCGAATCCAGAATACCAGCAGTGCCGGCAGCACGCCGACGAGAAAAATAAATCTGGGCGGCGCGTTCGCGAGGAGGTGGTTCGCCAACACCGCGCAGAGAATCCCGATGTTCACGCCGGATTGCAGCACGGCGGCAATCCACGGACGCCAATGTTTCGGCCACGTTTCCGCGAGCAACGACGCGCCCACCGCCCATTCGCCGCCGATGCCGAGCGCGGCGAGAAATCGCAGAATCATCAACTGCCACCAGGTGTGCGCGAAGACGGACAACCCGGTGAACGCCGCATACGTCAGCACCGTGAGGCTCAATGTCCGCGCCCGACCAAAGCGGTCGCCGAGGTAACCGAAGAAGCCTCCGCCCAGCGCCCAGCCGAGCAAAAACGCGGCTTGAATGATGGAGGCATATCTTCCCACCTGCGGATCGGTGGTGCTGGTGGCGCTGATCAATTGCGCAACAAAGGGCGCGGCTACCAGCGTGTAGAGATGCATGTCCAGTCCGTCAAACATCCAGCCGAGCCAGGCGGCGATGCCGGATTTCCATTGCTGGCTGGTGAGCGGGCGGTTCATGTGTGCGGGGATTAAAGGGGATTTTTCCGCCAGCGCAAGTCCGGCTTGCCCGGCCGCCGGTGAATCAAATGGAAAACCATCAATGCCGCCGGTGTGCTTTTCGCTGCACAGGGTTGCTCGCGGCTTGCTGGCGTCACCCGGCTCGTCTAGGATTTTGAAATGACCGCCGTCGAACCAAATCAAAAATCGGAAATCGGAAATCGGAAATCTTCCGAGGTCGTCGTCTCCGTGCGCGGACTGACGAAGGTTTTCAAAGATTTCTGGGGCCGCTCCAAGGCCCGCGCCGTGGACAACGTGGACTTCGAAGTGCGGCGCGGCGAGGTGTTCGGGCTGCTCGGGCCGAATGGTTCCGGCAAGTCCACCACGGTCAAACTGCTGCTTGGGTTGCTGTATCCGACGAAGGGACACATCGAGGTCTTCGGCCATTCGCCGCGCCATGTGCAG
>JANYDP010000173.1 GCA_025363535.1 Verrucomicrobiota bacterium
GTTGCCAGGTCATTGCCGCCAGTTCGGGCGTGCAAGGATTGCAGATGGCGCGCGAATTCCGTCCTGACTTGATCACGCTGGACTTGATGATGCCCAGCATGGACGGCTGGCAGGTGGTCAGCGCCATCAAGGCCGATCCGCAGCTCGCCCACATTCTCGTAGTGGTGGTCAGTGTCGTCGGCAATGAAAACCGCGGGCATATTTTAGGAGCGCTGGATGTGCTGCAAAAACCGGTGGCGCGCGAAGATCTGCTCGCGGTTTTGCAGCGAAATCTGACCGGGCCGAAGCCGCGCATCCTAATTGTGGATGATGACGCAGACGCGCAACGCATCATCGTCGCCTACCTTCAAGGCAAAGGGGTTGAAATTCGCACCGCCGCTAATGGACACGAGGCGCTTGCGCGTCTGGACGAAGCGCCGGCTGATTTAATCCTGCTTGACCTGATGATGCCGGTGATGGACGGGATGGCTTTTCTGAATGCGATCCGGCGCGATCCGCGCTACCAGCGGCTGCCCGTCGTGGTGATCACGGCCAAGGAATTGAGTGCCGAGGAAAACGAACGCTTAAAATCCAAGAAGCTCCGGGTGTTGAACAAGTCCGATGCGTTTGAAGGCGACCTCCGGCGCTTGCTGGAAGACTTGCTTCAGAACACCGCCCCGCGCCACGGCGGAAAATCCAAATGAAACCAGCCCCCATCTCGCTGCTGATAGTGGACGACGATCCCGTCTTCGTGCGGTTCGTTCAGCAGCTCGTTCAACGGCTCGGTGGCGAACTGCCCTTTGTCGCCCAATGTGCTGGCACGGCCGCGACCGCGCTGGCGGAACTTTCGCGTAACGCGTACGAGCTGGTGCTGCTGGATTACAATCTGCCGGATGGCGACGGTCTCCAGGTGCTCGCTCAAATTCGCACGCTCGCGCCGGATCGGCAGCCCGCCGTCATCATGCTCACCGCCAGTGGCAGCGAGGCCGTGGCGGTGGAGGCGATGAAGCGCGGCGCGAAGGATTATCTCACCAAGGCCGGCCTCGACATGCCGTCGCTGATGCGCGCCGTGCAAAGCGCGCTGGCCCAGAAGCGGCTGGCCGGGCAGGTGGCCGCGTTCAATGCGCAGCGCGAGGCCGACCTGAACATGGCCCGCCGGCTCCAGCAGTCGCTGCTGCCGGATCGTTATCCCGTCTTCCCGCGCACGGCGTCGCCCGAACAGTCCGGCCTGCGCTTCGCCCACCGTTTTCATCCGGCGGCCGAACTGGCAGGAGATTTTTTCAGCGTGCTGGGTTTGTCCGACACGCAGGCGGGAGTGTTCATCTGCGACGTGATGGGCCACGGCGTGCGGTCGGCGCTGGTGACCGCGATGTTGCGCGCGCTGGTGGACTCCCGCGCGCCGGGCATCGCCGACCCCGGCCAGTTTCTTTTGGAAATGAACCGCCGGCTGAAGGGGCTTTTCAAACAGACCGACGGCCCGATGTTCGCCACGGCGTTTTATCTGGTGGCCGACGCGGCCACCGGCCAGATGTGCTACGCCAATGCGGGGCATCCGCGTCCGCTGCATTTCCAACACCGGACGGGACGTGTTGCGCCGCTGACGCTCCCGGCCCACACGGGGCCGGCGCTCGGTTTGTTTGACGACACCCAATATGTGTGCGGTCAATGCCCGCTGCTGCCCGGGGACCGGCTCCTGCTTTTCACGGACGGATTGTTTGAAGTCACCGCCGCCGACGGGCAGGCGGATTTCGGTCAGGAACGGTTGCTGGCCGCCGCGCAGGCGCGAATGAATCTGCCGCCGGCCCGGCTGCTGGATGAACTGGTCGCGGAAGTGCGCGTCTTTTCCGGCGGAGCGGAATTCAACGACGATGTCTGCCTGCTGGCAATGGAGGTTGCAACATGAAAAAAATCACCGTGGTCGAAGACAATCCGGACAACCGCCTGCTGGTGCGGGTCATTCTGGAGCCGTTCTATGAAGTGACTGATTATGAAACCGGCTTTGCGGCGCTGGCCGGCCTACAAAGCCAGCCGCCGGACGCCGTGCTTCTGGACATCTCCCTGCCGGAAATGGACGGCGCGGAAGTGCTGCGGCGCATCCGCGCGAATGCGCAGCTCAAGCATCTGCCGGTCATCGCGCTCACCGCCCACGCCATGTCCGGTGACCGGGAAAAATATCTGCAAGCCGGTTTTGATGATTACGTGTCCAAACCCATCGTGGACGAGGCGATTCTGCTGGACGCGATCCAAAGACAATTGTCCGGCAGCCCGTCTGCGACGGCGGCAGTTGCGACCGCGCCGGGCGAGCTGGAGGTCGCGCTGGAGCGCCTGCACCGGCTGGGCGGCGGCAAGTTTGTCCGCGAAATGATTGACCTGTTCCTGGATTACGCCGGCAGCAAGATCGCTGAGGCGCGCCAGGCGCAGATGGCAGGCGACGGCGCGGGCGTCGCCCGGGCGGCGCATCCTCTCAAGTCCAGCGCGGGCAACGTGGGCGCGACCCGGGTGCAGGAACTGGCCGCGCAAATCGAACTGTCGGCCGAAAAAAAAACGAGCGGCGAGCTGTACCGGCTGGTCGGCGAATTGGAAACGGCCTTTGCCGAATTCAAGCCGAAGCTGGCCGCCGGAAAAAAAATGTTTGGGAATGAGAAAACGTGACCGTGCTTTACTGCGGCAAATCGCCGATGTAGTTTTCCCGCGCGAAGACAGGCTTGGAACGACCTTGGAAATCTGGACTAAAAAATGACAACACCAGCCGCCAACACCAGTGTCCCCGGACGCAAGCCGCTGCGAATTCTCGTGGCGGAGGACTCGCCGCTGAACCAGCAGGTGGTGCTCAAACAACTGGAAAAACTCGGCTGCCCGGCCGAAGCCGTGGACGATGGCTCCAAGGTCATCGCGGCGTTGGCCCGGGCGGAATTCAACCTCATTCTCATGGACTGCCAGATGCCGGAGATGAGCGGCTACGAGGCGACCTGGCAGATTCGGGAGCGCGAAAAACAACAGGCCGCCGGCGCGGAGGCGGGCCGGGGAATTTATATCATTGCCATGACGGCCAACACGGAGGCGGACAGCCGTGAGAAATGCCGCGAGGCTGGCATGGATGATTTCATCAACAAGCCGGTTCAATTGCCCGAGCTGGAAGCCGCGCTGCTCCGGGCGCAGGCGGCCCGGGCCGGCACCAAGTCCATGGACGATGTCATTGATCCCGTCATCATCGCCGGTTTGCACCAGTTGCGCACGGCGGGCGCGCCGGGTCCGCTGGCGGATTTGATTGATCTGTTTCTCAAAGAGGCGCCGACACACTTGACCGCGATTCAGCAGGCCATTTCCAAAAATGAAATGACGTCGCTGGCACGCGTCATCAGCGAGGCTTCGGCCCTGAAAGGCAGTTCCGGCAATCTTGGCGCGCGCCAGCTCGCCGCGTTGTCCGATGAAATCGTCCAGGCCGCCAGGCTTGGATTGTTGGCGGATGCGCTGCCGGTGCTGGAGCGCGCGCGCGAGGCGTTCGTCCGCGTGCGCGCAGTGCTCGAAAAAATTAAAAGTGACGCCGCGCAGGAAAAGGATCCCTAGGTTTCAAAAAGAGGGCAGGGGAACGGTCCCGCCGCCGCGATAAAAATCCGACACCCTGCCCCGGGCGAATCGTTATTTGACACCCGGCGGCTGCGCGCTAGTATTCGGCGTCGTTTTCACAGTTGAACAAAAACAATTAACCAACACTTAAATTATGGCTCTATCTGTCGGCACCAAAGCTCCTGACTTCACCCTGAAATCCAAATCTCCCGCAGACGTGGAGGTCAAACTCAGCAACAATTTCGGCAAGAAGAACACCGTGCTGTTATTTTTCCCGCTGGCGTTCACCGGCGTCTGCACCACGGAAATGTGCGATGTCACCGCCGGACTCTCGGCCTACGCCGGCATGAACGCCGACGTGATCGCGGTCAGCGTGGACAGTCCGTTCGCGCAGGCCGCGTGGGCGCAGAAGGAAAAAATCGGGATTACCCTGGCCAGCGATTTGAATAAAGCCACCACCAAAGCCTACGATGTTTTGTTTCCCATGCTCGCCGGCGTCGGCGACACGTCAGCGCGCGCGGCGTTCGTGATTGATAAGAGCGGTGTGATCCAATACAGCGAACAGACGGCAACGCCAAAAGACCTGCCGAATTTCAACGCCGTGAAGGACGTGCTGGCGAAGCTGAAATAGTTAAGTGTCCACACCAAACAATTAACAACAAACAATGTCTGTTATCTTTACTTGTTTGTGGTTCTTTTATGCCCGGAAATAATACAACCGCTCAAGTCCACCTTTTGAATGGTTGCGCTCTGAGCGTCCCCCGCTAACCTTCCGCCATGCGATTCATCGGCAACATCATTGAAAAATTGCAGCGCCACCCGAAACGGATTGTATTCCCGGAAGGCACTGAGTCGCGCGTGCTCCAGGCGGCCCGCCAGTTTTATTCGCTGCGCTTGGGCGCGCCGATTCTACTGGGCGACCGGACGGAGATCAAAAAGCTGGCGGAAGATTTGAATCTTTCGCTGGAAGGCATCCGCATTGTCAATCCTGCGGAGAGCGAAGAGACGGAGAACTATGCCCGGCGTTTTGCGGCGCTGCGGCGCGGCAAAGGTTTGCAGGTTGAAGAGGCGCGCGCGGCCATGCTGCAGCCGAATTATTTTGGCGCGATGATGCTGGCCATGCACCAGGCCGACGGGCTGGTTTCCGGCACGAGCCACACGACCGGCAGCGTTTTGCGGCCGCTGTTTCAAATTGTAAAAATGGCACCGCAGATGACGACCGCTTCTAGCTGTCAAATTATGGAGGTGGAGGATTCGCGTTTCGGCGAGGAGGGCGTCCTGTTCATGGCGGACTGCGGCGTCATCCCAGAACCGAACGTTGAACAGTTGGCTGACATCGCCATTTCCACCGCCCAACTCGCACGGCAGCTTCTGGGCATCCGGCCCCGCGCCGCCCTGCTCTCTTTTTCCACCAAAGGCAGCGCGATGCATCCGAGCATCGGCCGCGTGCAGGCCGCGACCGCGCTGGCGCAACAAAAAGCCCGGGCGAAAAATCTCGAAGCCGAATTCGACGGCGAACTCCAGGTGGACGCGGCGTTGATTCCCGAAATTGCCAATCGAAAATTGCCGGAGAGCAAAGTAGCCGGCCAGGCCAACGTGCTGGTTTTTCCCGACCTCAACTCCGGCAACATCGCCAGCAAACTGGTGCGCCACGTTTCGCGGGCCAATGCCTACGGCCAGATTCTGCTCGGTCTGGATCGTCCCGCAGCGGATGTTTCCCGCGGCTCCAGTTCGCACGACATTCTGGGTGTCGCGGCAATCGTCGGCGTGCAGGCCATCGAATACGCAAAACTTTATCCCGGTGCCGGCGAAAAACTGCCGGGTGAACAGTGATCCGTTTTTCGTTCGTCACTCGCCCGGACGCAGCATTTTTTCTTGAATGAATACTGACACGCCCCGCGTTTTCATCGCCGCGACCCGACAGAACGACGGCAAGACCACCACCTCGCTGGGGTTGATCGCCGCGTTGCAGCAGCATTTTCCCCGCGTCGGTTATATCAAACCGGTCGGCCAGCGCTTCGTTGAAGTGGACGAGCACAAGATTGACGAGGACACGGTATTGATGGACAGCGTGTACCGGTTGAACTGTCCGCTGGTGGACATGAGTCCCATCGCGGTGGAGCCGGATTTCACCCGCAAATATCTTCAGCAATCCAACAACGAGGCGCTCGTCAAAAAAATTCAAAAGGCCTTCGACCGCGTCGCCTGGGAAAAAGAATTCGTTTTATGCGAAGGTTCCGGCCACGCGGGCGTTGGTTCGGTCTTTGATTTGTCGAACGCACAGGTCGCCAAAATTCTCGGGGCCAAGGTCATCATCGTCACGCGCGGCGGCATCGGCAAACCGATTGACGAGGTCTGCCTTAACCAGGCGCTGTTTGAAAAGGAAGGCGTCGAGATCATCGGCGTCATTCTCAACAAGGTGCTCGGCGAAAAAATGGATTCCGTCACCGACTTTGCGCGGCGCGGCCTGAAGCGCAAGGGACTCGAATTGCTCGGCGTCATTCCGCACCAGAGCCTGCTTTCCAGTCCGACCGTCGAGCTGGTCCGTGAAGAATTGGGCGCGGAACTCCTGAACACGGGCGGCGACCGGCGCGGTCTTATTTCCAACGTGATCGTCGGCGACATGGGGGCCGAGCGCGCCCTCAATTTTTTCAAGCGCGGCGCCCTGCTCATCACGCCCGGCGGACGAGACGACATCATCCTCGCCGCCATTACCAGTCTGGACGGACATCCCGCCAACCGCATCGCCGGCGTCGTCCTCACGGGCAACGTGCGGCCGACCGGAGCCTTGTTGAAAATTATTGAAACCATGCCCGTGCCCGTGCTGCTGGCGACTCAGGACAGTTATGAAGTCGCGTCAATTGTCCATGACCTGACGGTAAAGACGCGCCCGTCCGACGCGGAAAAAATTTCCCTCATCCGCGATCTGATTGCCAAGAAAGTCAACCTGCCCAAAATTCTGGAGTCGCTCTGATGTCCCTCCCCTACCCTGTTAATCCGGCGTTAAAAGATCTGCCCGTCTATCAACCCGGTCGCCCCATCGAGGACGTCGCCCGCGAACTCGGCCTGCCCGCCGCGAGCATCATCAAACTGGCCTCCAACGAAAATCCGCTCGGCCCCTCGCCCGCTGCCCTGGCCGCGATGCAAAAAGTCCTGGGCAGCCTGAACCTTTATCCCGACGGCAATGCCTTCAAACTAAAACAAAAACTGGCTGAAAAACTGGGGGTCTCCCCTGCCCACTTGGTCCTCGGCAACGGCTCCAACGAGATCATTGAGTTCGTCGGCCACGCATTGCTCGCGCCCGGTGCGGAAGTCGTGGTGTCGCAATTCTGTTTCGCAATCTATCCGCTGGTGACGAAAATTTTCAACGCGAACCTCGTCACCGTTCCCGCCAAAAATCACGGCCACGATCTGGACGCAATGCTCCGTGCGATCACGCCGCAAACCCGCGTCATCTTCGTCGCCAATCCCAACAACCCGACCGGCACCTCGGTTTCCAAAGCCGAACTGCTCGCGTTCGCCGAAAAAATCCCCCCGCACGTTCTGCTTGTGATGGACGAGGCCTACATCGAATTTCTCGACGACGCGGCGGATTTTATTTCCGGCATTCGCGCCGGCCAGCGGCCGAACGTTCTGCTCATGCGGACATTTTCAAAAATCTTTGGTCTCGCCGGGTTGCGCATCGGCTACGGCGTCGCGCAGCCGGAATTGATCACGGCGCTCGAAAAAATCCGGCAGCCGTTCAACATCAATTCCATCGCCCAGGCTGGTGCATTGGCGGCGTTGGACGATGACGAACACACCCGCAAGACCCGCGCAAACAACGCAGCGGGATTGAAGTTTTACGAGGAGACCTTCCGCAATTTAAAATTGGAATTCATTCCGTCGGCGGCCAATTTTATTTTGGTTCGCGTCGGTAACGGCCAGCAGGTGTTTGAGCGGTTGCAGAAGCAAGGGGTGATCGTCCGGCCGATGGGCGGCTACCAGCTCGGCGATTGGATACGGATTTCCGTGGGCACCCCGACAGAAAATGAGCGCTGCGGGAAGGCGCTGGGCGCCGCGGTGTCTGGGGTTTATTGAGACTCGTGCAATTGAGTGACGGGGCGCGACCATCAGGTCGCTTCACCGCC
>JANYDP010000334.1 GCA_025363535.1 Verrucomicrobiota bacterium
ACGCGCCCTACCAGGTTCACTTCGTTGCGCATCCTTGAAACGACCGTAGTTCAACAGCGCGGCACCCGCCGTGGCCGCCGAATGAAGTGTATCCAAGGTGAGGCGGGCGTCGTTGGTGAAGGCGTCGTAGTAACGCACGGCTCCGTTTAGATTGTCAGTGGTGAGGCCGGGGATTTTTCGAGTCACCTCGTCGGGGTTGAGCCAACTGGACTGGCCCAGGTTGCGCCCGCTGCACAGCAGGTCGTAAAGCTTGACGCCGATCTTCAACTGCCAGAGCCGCCAGTCGTGGTTGCCGTGATAGGTTGGGAAAATAAACGGCAGCGGCTCGGCCAGATGGGGGGCGATGTGGTGCAGGATTTTCTTTTCCACGCTGGCTTCGCGAACAAGACCAACGCGGCCTTGCGCGAGATAACGCAGTCCGCCGTGGAGCAAACGGCTGGAGCGGCTGCTGGTGCCAAAGGCGAAGTCGTGCTGTTCAACCAGCGCGGTCTTCAAACCGCGCATCGCCGCATCCCGCGCGATGCCGGAGCCGACGATGCCGCCGCCGCCGACGAGGATGTCGAACGAAGTGGCTGACAATTGGGCGAGCGCAGTTCCCCGTTGAACCCAGGCGCTCATCACGAACCTTCAGTGCGGGCGGCTTTCAGCATGTCGCCGAATTGTGCAACATCGCGGACCACGAGATCAAGACTGGGAAAGTGGCTGACGGCTTCGGCGGCGGTGGCTTCGCCGGTGAGCACCAGCACGCCGAGCGCGCCGGAGCGTTGCGCCATGACCATGTCGGTGTAAAGGGGCAACCTCACGCCCTGACGCTGCCGTACGGTTTAGAAGACCAACAGGCAAGGCCAGGTGTTTCAAGCGTCTCAGGGCACGAGCTGGATGCGGTAAAACTTGTTCGTCGCATCCGGTGCGCTATCCACATAGAACGTGGATGAACCGCCAGCCTGGATCGGGGAACTGATGACACTGAACGGCAGCAGGAGGTTGGTCGTGGCCAGCACTTGATAGTTTTTTCCCGCGACGCTGTCCCAGACGAGTTGGCTGGTGTTCAGCAGTTGCGTGATGCGCAGCACGGAGCTGGGGTCGTAAGGATCGGTGCCGGCGAGAATTTCGTTGTAGTCGGAAACGCCGTCACCATCGGAGTCGCCCGGCCGCGCCACCACGAAGTTGCGCGTGTCCGACAACTGCACCGCGAGATTTGAGTAGGTGATGGAAACTGTGTTGGTGCCGGGGAGCGAAGAGTTCCAGACGTAGTTGACGGACTTGAGTCCGGAGGAGCAGCCGGAATCCAGGAAGACATAACTGGCGCGGGGTTGCAGCACGCCGTTGATGTAGATGGAGTAGAAGCTTGAGGTGGCCGGGAGATTAGTGCTGTAACAATTGCGGAACACGTAGATGTCGTTTGTGTTCAACGTGAGGATCATGCCCTCGGTGGACGGGGCGTTGATAAATAGAACGGACTGCGGCGCAAGAGTGTTGACCGTTCGCGTCAGCGTGGTGAAACGGTTGGTGAACAACCCGCTCGTCGCTGTCTTCAAGCGCACGGTGATGGTGGCCGAACCGGAGCCGGGCACATTGACGTAGTTGAAACGAAACTCCTTGGGCAGATTCGGATAAGTGGCGGAGATGGTGTCGTTCGGCGTGACGGCGGTGGCGGCGACAAAGCGCGGCGCGCCGTTGGTGTTCCCGTTGCCGTTTGCCTGGCCGGTCTGTGCGTCGTCGTTCAGTGAATTGCTGTCCTGGATGTTGAACTCGGCGGATGTGGCGGAGTTATCCGCGCGAATCACGACCGAGTAAGTGCTGCTGGAAATCGAACTGCCATCCGGCGTCGGGAACGCAACCACTCCCGAGGGCAGGGCGCCGTCGTAATAAAACGTCTGCGAGAAAGTGTTATAGACGGAGGATTTCGCATTGCGCGGCAGAAACGTCCGCGCGCGGATAATATGGAAGCCGCTTTGCAATCCCGTCACGGTGTTCGCCGGATTGAGATCGTTGTGCAGCCAGACGCGCGCGGTGACGGGATTGAAGTTCGTGATCGCCGACTGGTTGAGACCGTAATACTTCGAGCCGGAACTTTCCGCATCGGAAATCGGCGCGATGTTCTGCCCGGCATAAACGCCGCCACCGGAAAAGAGCGCAACTTTGTAGCGGACTTGCGTAAGATTGGTTTGCCCGGGGATCGTGCCTTTCCACCAGTCAATGTTGCTTTGCGCGCTGTCGTGATTGGCGAAGAACGCCTGCACCACCTGCGTCGCGCCCTTGGCGATTCCAAAGGCACCTTCGGGATTCGTGCCGTTGGTTGTGTAGTAAATAAAGCAGGTGTTGATCTGGAACTGATAACCAACCTTCACATAAATATCCACCGGCTGATTATTGGTCGGACTGAGCGGCACGCGCTGCGTGGCGGTGTTGTTGGGCGCCGCAGCGGAGTTGGTCAAAATCGGGTCGTGGTGCACCCAGTTCGCCGTCTGGTTGGTGATGTTCTGGCCGTAGCCCGCGCCGGCGATCACGTTGCTCGCGCCGCCGACGGTGTAGTAATAAGTCTCCGCGCCGAGTGAAACGATGTTGTTGCTGAGAATATTCCGGGCGGCGAATTTTTCCGGGCCGTTGCGGAATTGCAGAGCGGTCTGTTCGTAACCGAGATAAATATCCGTCGCCGTGCCGGGTTTGCTGTCGCGCAGATCGGTCCCGCTCGTCGGCCCAAGGCCCATCTGACTGTTGATG
>JANYDP010000245.1 GCA_025363535.1 Verrucomicrobiota bacterium
GTGGGACAGGCGTCCCGCCTGTCTGGTGAGCCGTCCGATTCGCACACCGCAGCAGACAGGCGAGACGCCTGTCCCACTACTATTTTCGCCAGCCCAAAATCCGCCACCTTCACGCGGCCCCGGCGATCCAACAAAATATTCTCCGGCTTGATGTCGCGGTGGACGATGCCTTGGTCGTGCGCGAATTGGAGCGCGTCACAAATCTGCGGCACGATGGCCAATGCCTCGCGCGCGGAGATGCGGCCGGCGTGCAACAACTGCCGCAGATTCACGCCGTCCACGAATTCCATGAGGAAGAAATACAGGTGGGTCTCGGGTTTGGCGTCCGCGGTCTGGGAGGTAGCGTCAGGCATCTTGCCTGAAGTAGAGGGCGGCATCTTGCCGCCCGGACTGGCGTTCAAATCGCCTGAGTCTCCCGAACTTTTTACGCTTCCACTGCCGACGACGTTTTTTCCGCCGGGCTGGAAGCCCGGCTCTACGGCAGGCAGGATGCCCGCCGCTACGCCGAACTCAAACAGCGTTACGATGCCGGGATGATTCAACTTCGCCAGCGCCTTCGCCTCACGCGCGAAGCGTTCAGCAAACGCGGGATCCTCACCGATGCCGGGCGGAAGAATTTTCAGCGCGACGATGCGGTCCAGTTGTTTCTGCCGCGCCTTGTAAACCGCGCCCATGCCGCCCTTGCCGATGAGTTCGTGGATTTCCAATTGCGGAAAGAGCGGCGCGAGTTCGGCGACGGTCGGCGGATTGAACGGAGGTTGTTTTGCGTCCGTAACGGTGTCCGCCGCCGCGCCCACTTGGAGCAGGCAGGCGGGACAAAGTCCGGCCAGCGCGCCGGTGGGAAGGGGCGTGTGGCATTGCGGGCATTTCGCTGCGGGATTCAAGTGCGAGTCACTCATACACCCACCTCAGAAGCAAATCATGGCGGATGTTACACAAAAAATGTGCGCAAATAAAAATCATTGTGAGTTGTCGTTGCCGGCCAGGCATCGTAGCATGGCGGCTGACATCCTAAAATTGGTCCGCCAGTTTTTGATGATTTGACCGATATAGAATTAATTTTTATGACGAACGATGCCAGCAGCACCAAAGCCACCGCCCAGGGCGATCATTCCGCCTGGAAAGAAATCGTGGCCCGCTACCAGAAATCCTCCGTGCCCCGCGCGACCTGGCAGATCATCAACACAGTCGTGCCGTACGCCGGGCTGTGGGTGGCGATGTATTTTCTAAAATCCATCTCCTGGTGGCTGGTGGTGCCGCTGGCGATTGTGGCGGGCGGGTTGATGGTGCGCCTCTTCATCATTTTCCACGACTGCGGGCACAGCTCCTATTTCAAATCCCGGCGGGCCAATGACATTTGCGGCTTCATCACCGGTGTGCTGTCGTTCACGCCGTACCACCACTGGCGCTGGGAACATGCGATCCACCACTCCAGTTCCGGCGATCTGGACCGGCGCGGCACGGGCGACGTGTGGACGATGACGGTGCAGGAATATCTCGACTCCTCACGCTGGAAAAAATTCTCCTACCGGCTGTCGCGGAATCCGGTCGTCTTGTTCGTCGTCGCGCCGGTGATTTTGTTTCTGGTGCTGAACCGCGTGCCCAAACGCCGCGCCCCGCTGCGCGAGCGGCTCTCGGTTTATTTCACAAACCTGGCGCTGCTGCTGATCTGCGGCGGACTGGCGTGGGTGTTTGGCTGGCAGGCTTACCTCATCATTCAACTGATCGTTTTGGTGGTGGCCGGCTCCACGGGCGTGTGGCTGTTCTACGTGCAACACCAGTTTGAAGGCGTCTATTGGGAGCGGAGTGAGAACTGGGATTATGCCGAGGCCGCGTTGAAGGGCAGTTCGTTCTACAAGCTGCCGAGGATTCTGCAATGGTTCTCCGGCAACATCGGGTTCCACCACATTCATCATCTCAGCCCGCGCATCCCAAACTATCACCTGGAGAAATGCCACGACTCTGAGCCCCTTTTTCAAACCGTCAAACCCATCACCCTGCTGGAGAGCTTCAAGTCCTTCACCTTCCGGCTGTGGGATGAGCAGCACCGTCAGCTCGTCGGCTACGGCCATCTCCGCGCGGCGCGGATCGAACAGGAACAGGCGCGTCGTCGCTGATTCCGAACGCCGGCGAAATCATTTCGCACCGGCGCGCATTCCCCGGACTTTCTGCCGCCGGCAGAATGCGGCTCCGGCACCTAAGATCATCACGGCGAGGACGGACGGTTCAGGCACCGGCGCGGCGAGCCAGTGGCCCGTGAAATCATCCATGAAAAACGCGGTGCCAAAACCTCCCACCAACGAACCCACTTCCAAGGCATCCTCATTGTTAAAAGTATTGGCGCGCGCATGACCGATCGCAGGCTGGTTGTAGGCAGGATTGTTGATCGGGCTGACGGGCTGAAAGAACAAGTCCATGGCGATGATGTGGGTCGAATCCCAGATCATGAGGCCGCCAAAACCAAACGCGGCATTCAACCCGTAATCCATGATGGAAAAGGTCCCGAACGGCGTGGTCATATACGAACCGGGGAGAACGTCGGCGTCCCTCCCGCCATCCGCCGCCTGGGCTGAAGCCGACGCATTCAAAAAAATCTTGCTGGAATAACCAGGCTTCCCTCCGGTCCAGTCGTATTCGTAGGAGGCAACGACCAGCAGGTCGGCCAGCACGGTGAACTGAAACAAGACGCAGGCGGAGAGCAGAATTTTAATCTTTGTTTTCATATGAGTTTGATAATTCCCAGCAACCCCAAACGGAATTGACAATGTTTTGACTGGCCGGAAATTACGGACGACTCCGCGATTGAAAGCCCGCGCGTGCTGAAAGCCCGGCACCCCGGGGCCAGAAAAAATACGGCTGGCCCGGGCCGCAAAAATATGTTCAATTATCTCCCAGCCCAGCCGATGTATTACCGTAGTGAAGTTCGTTCCTACTGCTCAAGTTGATTATTATGAAGGTTTCCGCATCGCGCGTACTGCTGATTGAAGACGACCAGAAAATGCTGGAGGTGCTCGGCACACTCCTGCAGGACGATCAGGTCACGTTGGACAACGCCCCCCACACGGCCGCCGTCCCCGCCCTCCTCCAACAACACAGCTACGATCTGATCCTGCTCGATCTCGGCCTGCCCGACGCCAACGGTTTTGAACTGCTCAGGCAGCTCAAGGACAACCCGCAGACCCAGCCCATCCCGGTCATCGTGATGACGGCCTGGAACAG
>JANYDP010000266.1 GCA_025363535.1 Verrucomicrobiota bacterium
TGCGGCTTTCTGCCGAAAGCCGCCACGCCGGCCTTGATTTAGAATTATTCTAAATCTTGACGGGGCATCTTCACAGGTTAAGCTTTTTGTTCAGATGAACTCAGCCGCCACCAACCAAAACGAACGCCACTTGACTGAAAAGTTGAGCACCAGCGGCTTTCGTTTCACGCCCCAGCGGCGCTGCGTCTACGACGTGCTGATGCACAAGCGCGATCATCCCACGGCGGACGAGGTCTTCATGCGGGCCAAGCGCGCCATGCCGGAAATCTCCCACGCCACCGTTTACAACTGCCTCGATGCGCTCGTGAAAAGCGGCCTCGCCCGGCAGGTCTCGCTCGAACGCGGCGCAACGCGCTTCTGTCCGAACATGGAGGAGCACTGCCATTATTACTGCGATGCGTGCGGCGAGGTTTTTGACGTGATGATGCCGGCGGACACGGCGTCCATGCCGCGGCCCAAGGGCTTCAAAGTGGATCACTACGACATTGCCGTTCACGGCGTCTGCGCCGAGTGCGCGGCCAAACCCAAAAAATAATTTCATGAGCACAGCCACCGAGACAATCGAAGATTTGGTCAAGACGGAATACAAATACGGCTTCGTCACCGACGTCGAAACCGAATCCACGCCGCCGGGCTTGAGCGAGGACACCATCCGCATGATCTCACTGAAGAAGAATGAACCGGAATGGCTGACCGACTGGCGGCTCAAGTCCTATCGCCATTGGCTGACGATGGCCGAGCCAACGTGGCAGAAGGCGCATCACGAGAAGATTGATTACCAGGCCATCTCTTACTTTTCGCAGCCGAAGCCGAAGAAAGACGCGCCCAAGAGCCTCGACGAAGTGGATCCGAAGCTGCTGGAGACCTACGAGAAGCTCGGCATTCCGTTGCGCGAACGCGGCCGGCTCGCGGGCGTGGCGGTGGACGCGATCTTTGACAGCGTGTCGGTCGGCACCACGTTCCGCAAACAACTAGCTGAGAAAGGCGTCATTTTTTGTTCGTTCACCGAAGCCGTGCATGACCACCCGGACCTGATTAAGAAATATCTCGGCTCGGTCGTGCCTTACACGGACAATTTTTACGCCGCGCTGAACTCCGCCGTCTTCACGGATGGTTCGTTCTGCTACATTCCCAAGGGCGTGCGCTGCCCGATGGAGCTTTCGACGTATTTCCGCATCAACGCCGCCAACACCGGCCAGTTCGAGCGCACCTTGATTGTGGCCGACGATGCCGCGCATGTGAGCTACCTCGAAGGTTGCACCGCGCCGATGCGCGACGAAAACCAGTTGCACGCCGCCGTCGTCGAACTCGTCGCGTTGGAAGGTGCCGAGATCAAATACAGCACGGTGCAGAACTGGTATCCCGGCGACGAGAACGGTAAGGGCGGCATCTACAACTTCGTCACCAAGCGCGGCCTGTGCAAAGGGCGCAACTCGAAGATCACCTGGACGCAGGTCGAGACCGGCTCGGCCATCACCTGGAAATATCCAAGCTGCATTTTGCAGGGCGACAATTCCGTGGGCGAATTTTATTCCGTGGCCGTGACGAACAATTATCAGCAGGCCGACACCGGCACGAAAATGGTTCACATCGGCAAAAACACGCGCAGCACCATCATCTCGAAAGGCATCTCCGCGGGCCACGGCCAGAACAGTTATCGCGGCCTGGTGAAGATCGCCAAGAGCGCCGCCAACGCGCGTAACTTCTCCCAATGCGACTCCATGCTCATCGGCGCGAAATGCGGGGCGCATACGTTCCCCTACATCGAGGTGAAAAACACCACGGCGAGCGTGGAGCACGAGGCCTCGACCTCCAAGATTGGCGAGGACCAGATTTTTTACTGCAACGCGCGCGGCATTGCGACCCAGGACGCCGTGAACATGATCGTGAACGGCTTCTGCAAGGAAGTGTTCAAGGAACTGCCGATGGAGTTCGCTGTCGAAGCGCAGAAACTTCTGGGCGTGAGTCTCGAAGGCAGCGTCGGTTAATTTTTCCAAACCACGGATGGACACGGACAACCTTAAAGGCCCGAACAGCGTGACGCGAATTACGCGAATTTACGCCAATTGTTTTATAATTCGCGTCAATTCGTGAAATTCGCGTCAAAATTTTTCAATCATGAGCAAGCAACCTATTCTCGAAATCAAAAACCTTAGCGCGGGCGTTGAGGGCAAACAAATCCTCAAAGGCGTCAGCCTCACCATCAACGCGGGCGAAGTCCACGCGGTCATGGGGCCGAACGGCAGCGGCAAGAGCACGCTGGCCGCTGTGCTGGCCGGTCGCGACGGTTATGACATTACCGGCGGCGAAGTCATCTACAACGGCAAGGATTTGCTCGACCTCGATCCCGAAGAGCGCGCCCGCGAAGGCGTGTTTCTCGCCTTCCAATATCCAGTCGAGATTCCCGGCGTGAACAGCACCTACTTTCTCAAAGCCGCGCTGAATGAAGTCCGCAAGCACCGGGGCGAACAGGAACTGGACGCCATTGAATTTCTCGCGCTGGTGAAGGACAAGATGAAGCTGCTGGAATTGAAGGACGATCTGCTCAAGCGTTCGGTCAACGAAGGTTTCTCGGGCGGTGAAAAAAAGCGCGCCGAGATTTTCCAGATGGCCGTGCTCGAACCCAAACTCGCCATCCTCGACGAGACGGATTCCGGCCTGGACATTGACGCGCTCAAGGTCGTCAGCCACGGCGTCAACGCCCTGAAACGGGCCGACAACGCGCAGCTTGTCATCACGCATTACCAACGCCTGTTGAATTTCATCGTGCCGGATTTTGTCCACGTTCTGGTGGACGGCCACATTGTGAAAACCGGCGGCAAAGAACTCGCGCTCGAACTCGAAGCGAAGGGTTACGAGTGGATTCTCAAGGGCCAGGCGGTCACGGCGTAAGAAGTTTTTGCGGGTGAGTTTCTGCGTTCCGATTTGACACCCCTGCCGGGGGAATTCATTTTCCCGGCATGAGTTTTACAGAATCCCGCTGGCTGCCCATCGTCCTGCTGACCATCTCGAACGTCTTCATGACGTTCGCGTGGTACGGCCATTTGAAATTCAAAAGCAAGCCGCTGTTCCTGGTCATCCTCGTGAGCTGGGGCATTGCGTTCTTTGAATATGTCCTCATGGTGCCGGCCAACCGCTGGGGCAACTCGGTCTATACCGCCACGCAGCTCAAGATCATCCAGGAAGTCATCACGCTCACGGTGTTCATCATCTTCGCCATGTTTTATCTCGGTGAAAAAATCCGCTGGAACCACCTCGCCGCGCTGGCCTGCGTGCTGGCGGCGGTGGCGTTCACGTTCCTGCCGAAGGAGTGACACGGATTTCACAGATGGGCACAGATGGAATTGCTTGAATCAGTGTTAATCCGTGCAAGCCGCGTCTATCTTCCTCACCGGCCCGGTTTGACCTGCACGTCGAACACACCCGTCAGCACGCGGCCGTTGACACGCACCTGCACCCACATCCGATAATCGCCGGGGCGTGGAAACGCGTACGGAAAAGTCACTTCGTTGCCGGTGACGGTGGTCGGGACGACGGGAGCGTTCGTGGCGCCGCGTTCATCAAGACTGCGGCGGGCGAGAATTTCTTCCGCCGCCATGGAGATCGTTCCGAGCGGATGCAGGTGCGTAAAAACTTCGCCATCCGCGCGGCGCACCACGGCGTGGCCCAACATGCCCATGTAAGGTTGCAGACTCATTGGCGAACCGTCCGCCGTGAATGCCGCGAAGCGCAGGGAAGTTTCGTGGTTCTCCACCAGTTCACCGGCATTTTGAAAAACCATGCTGCCGCCGCCCATCAAGCGGCTGGCATTTACGCGTGCGGCGGGTGCAACCATTGCCGCGCCTACGTGCCACGAATCGTCTGCATCCAAAGCGAAGGGTTGCGGAGCGTTGCCGACAGGGATCGCAGCCGACTGGCAGAAGACATCGTTCAACATGTTTGAGCCGCCTGGGAGTTGCAGTGCGCCGCCGACAACTTCGGGCAACGAAACATCCGCCACGAGCGTCTGGCTCAAGCCGTTTTCATGGGTGACTTCGGCGTAAAGCTGGTAGTCGCCGCCGGGCAGGGGCGGGAGGGCGTTTTCAAAATTTTGCGCGTCGCGTCGCACCGGATGCAGATGCGCGAAGGCATGGAAGTCCGGGCCGCGCAGCAAAAAGAGGTGCATCAGCTTGCCGTGATCGGCGAGCAGCGCGTCCCAGCCGGACGCACCGGACGCATCTTCGGGAGCCGTGAGGTGGAGGAGCCGGAGCGTACCGTTGGTGCGGATGGCGGCACTTACGGGTACGGGTTTGGCAAGTGCGTTGTTGCGGAACTCGCGATCCATGGTCTGCCAACGGACTTTCCCGGCGTAAATTCCGCCGAGCAAAAGCACCGCCGCAACCGCCGTGACCTTGCGCGCGAAAACTTTTTGCGCGGGCGTTGCCAAAATTCCCGGCTCCAACGTTGCCTCGCGCGCAGCAGCTCCCGCGAGCTGTGCCGCACCAACAAACAGCAAAATCCCCAACGTCACCAGCGTCGCGCGCAAAGCCGGCGACATCACGGGCCGCTGCGTCGCGGCGGAATTCAGCGGCACCACCACCGAACCTTCCCCGCGCGCGCCGGCCACCGTAACGCGGACGCTGTACGATCCGCTCCACATCAGCCACGGCGTGGCGTTGAACAAATTGGCTTCCCCCGAGACCGCCACCGCCACGAGCGGTGTGGGCGCGGCGTTGGTGCCGGTTTCCCAACGCACGGCTTGCACGGAAACCTCCGTCGCTCCGGCCACGGCCACGCGGACGTCCACCTGGGCGCCGCCGGGCAAAACCGCCGGTGGACGGATGATCACCCGGACTGGATACGCGCCGGCCTGACCTTCAAAAAAAACATTCGGACTGCCGATGTGGCCGAACGCGAGCCACGGCAGAAAAAGAAATAAAATCGCCAGCGGCTTTTTCATCGGCGCACTCGTTGCATCCAAACGCCCAGCCACAGGCCCAGGCGCGAGACGGCCATCGCCAAACCTGCGGCAACGACCGCGTTCGTCAGGTTCATTTCATCCGCCGGGCTTTCCCAAAATGCCGTGCTGGCGGACGGACTGATTTTCAGAAAGAACGGCCAGTGCCTGCCGCCGCCGGAAAAAAACCGGTTGTCCGCAGCGTCGCTCAACAGAAATTCCGCGAAGACCCATTGCGCCATGAAGAACAGCAGAAAAAAAACCAGCCCGGCCGCGACCGCCTGCAGCCACGGCTGCGCGCGTCCGGCCGGCCAGGAAAAGTGACGCAACACCCGATCCAAACCCAGCGCCGGAAAAATCAGCAGCAGTGGGAATGGCGGCGGCATCAGATGGTCGAGCGAATTGTAAATCGGCGCGGCCTGCGGTGCCGCGGGAAACAGCGGCAACACCCAGACGGTCACGCCCAGGATCAGGAGGTAAACCACGGTCGCAACGGTTGCCGACCAGCGAAGCCTGCCTGCGGTCACGAGCGCCACCAACACGAGCGGATAGGTGCCGCAGGCGGTGGCGTAAAAGGCCGCCGAATGCTGGCGATTTGGGTAGATGGATGTAAGTGTGAAGACCGTCATCAGGGCGAGCACCAATCCGCCTGCGGCGACAAACATCACGGCCGCCCGCAGGTTGTTTCGCCCATCATTCTGGTTCTGCCGGGACACACAAAACAGCCAGACGCCGATTTCCATGACCAGAAAGGCGACGGCCTTGAGAATTTGCGGCGGGTGCCAGATGCCGGCACCAAGGCCATAGGAGGATTGCCACCACCGGTCGAACCAGACCGCCGTCACGAATGCCACCGCACCCCAGATCACGAGCCAGACCCCGAGCGGGGCGTGCAGTCCGCCCAACCGCACCCCACCGGCCCGTGCCGCGCCAGTGCGGGAGGTGGCCAGCAGCAAACCGAGAGCGGCAAATCCGCCAATCCCGACGGCAAGATAGTTCGCCGTATGCGGCAGTGACCACACCGGGTCAACCCCAACCGTGGATTCCCACGCAAAATCCCACACCAGGCTGAGGGGAATTCCCGCCGCCGCCAGCAGCAGCAGCGATCCGGCGATCCGGCCAAAACTTCCGCTGAATCTTTCCAGAGCGGAGTCGGATTCAGCCAGGCTGGCGGCAGGAGCGTTGTTCACGTTCCGGGGTAGATACACAAACTCCACGCCGACGGCCAGCCGAAGGTTCACCCTGGACATTTTTTCTGCACCATGCGCGAGCAAAGACTGGGGAACAAATTCCAACCCAACCCGTCTTATCCCAAATGCTGGATGCCCGGAAGCAAGTTAAGGTTTCGTTCGCGGGACAGGCCCGGAAAAAACGCTTGAAAAAATAAAACCACGGGTGTCTATTTTGACCATTCTCCAAATTACAAACCAGCCAAGTTTTATGAACCCCAGAATGCTTCCGCCAAAAAATTTGAAGTTCCTCGCCCGGGCCATCCGTGGTCTGATGCGTTGCTGTCTGGCCGGCTTGGTGGCCGCGCTGCTTACCACCCCAGCCCAAGCCGCCTTCCATCTTTGGAGCATTCGAGAGGTTTACACCGATGTCAGCGGCACGTTGCAGTTTATCGAACTGGTGGACTCGTTCGGCGGCCAGCCTTTTGTCGGTGGCCAGTCCATCAACTGCGTTAACGTGGGGGCGACGCTGACACACAGCTATACCCTCTCCGGAGGCAGCCTGGCTGGCAACACGTTCAATCACGCCCTGCTCTTCGGCACGGCCGGGCTGCACGCCGTCGGCGGACCGACGCCAGACTACATCATCCCGAACAACTTTCTGTTTCAAGCCGGCGGCACCCTCAACATTTGGGGATTAAGCAGCGGCCCCTATTCAGCCTTGCCGACGGACGGGGTTTCGTCTCTCGTCTGGGCCGGCGGCACGGCGGTCAACTCCCCGGAAAATTACAATGGAACCATCGGTTTTGTTGCGGTGCCCGAACCGGCCGCGCTCACCCTGCTTGGAGTGGGGTTGGGCCTGCTGGTGCGCACGAGCCGCAAACAACGCTAACCCTCCGCGTTTCCGCGACCGGTTCCGCCAAAAGCAGAACCGGTTTTTTTGCTTTTGGGTTCAGTTCGGGATCCGTCCGGCAAAAAATCCGCTTTAATCTCAAGCCGCCTTCGTGTGCAATGTCGGGAATTGCATGAGCTTTTACGACCAACTCAAATTTGACGCGAACGGGTTGATCCCCGCGATCATTCAGGAACAGAAAACCGGCCGCGTCGTGATGATGGCGTGGATGAACCGCGCCTCGCTCGAATCCACAATCGCCACCGGCAAAACCCATTTCTGGAGCCGCTCGCGCAAAAAATTCTGGATGAAGGGCGAGGAGAGCGGCAACACCCAAACCGTGAAGGATGTGGCGTTTGACTGCGATGGTGATTGCCTGCTGATTCAGGTAGAGCAAAACGGCCCGGCGTGTCATGAAGGCTACCAGTCGTGTTTCTTCCGTTCCATCGAAGGCAAGAGCGATACATTCAAGACCACCGAACCGCGCTTGCTCACACCGGAGCAGATGTACAAAAAATGAAGATTAACCCGGATTGCACCGTGGCGCTGCCGCCGTTTCTTCATTCTTAATTTTTCATTCTGCATTCCCTGCCCATGGACGACCTCATTCCCTTTGCCAGCCGTGACTATTGGCTGCTGCTCGCGCTCGGCGCGTTCGCGCGCGGCCTGGATTTTCTCAGCACCTGGTTCGCCACGCCGAATCTGGTGCTGGAAGGAAATCCCATCGCCAAAAAACTCGGCTGGCGCGGCGGCGCGGTTTTGAACGTGGTGATCTGCTTCGTGGTGGCGCGCGATCCGATGGTGGCCATCGCCATCAGCACCACGAGCCTGCTCGTGGCGGCGCGGAATTTTCAATCCGCCTGGCTCATGCGCGCGATGGGCGAGGAGGCTTATCGCGACTGGCACATTGACCGGATCGTCGGGGCGCACGTCGGGGATTATCTGCTGGGGCTGGCGGGAAACACTCTGCCGATTGCGACCGTGGGTGTGGCCATCATTTATTTTTGCGACCAACTGCTGATTCCCTCGGCCATCGGGATCGGCATCGTGGTTTACTCGGCGGCCGTGGCGTTTTACACCTTGCTGGCGTTCTGGCGGATTCGGCGCTCGGCTTCCCGGTGGAGGAACGTCACACAAATCCAGTTTGCCAACGGCGTGATTTCGCCGAAGATAACCACCATTCAACCGGGCACCACCGCCTTGGAAGACTGCTCGAAAAATTAAGCGAAAGTTGCCGACATGCATTCACCAAACCTTGACGAGTTTTTGAAACTCGCGGCGCAGGGAAACCTGATTCCCGTGACGCGCCGCCTGCTCGCGGACATCGAAACGCCGCTGTCCGCCTATCGCAAGATCCGTGGCCAGGGCGAATCGTTCCTGTTTGAATCCGTCGAAGGTGGCGAGCACATCGGCCGTTACTCTTTTGTCGGCTGCAATCCGCGCGCGATCATCAAACAGACCGGCAACCGCGTCGAAGTCATCGAGAACGGCAAGGTCGTCGAGAAGTTTGGCATTCCTGCGCCGGGCAAGGAGCCGTGTGAGAATTGTGTGAAGGACGGCCTCGAAGTCATCGAGCGCGTGATGAAAAAATATCGTGCCGTGACTGTGCCCGGATTGCCGCGTTTCACCGGCGGTGCGGTCGGCTTCATCGGTTACGAGTTCATTCACGACGTTGAACCCATCGTGCCGCGTCCACCGCTCGATGAACTCGGCACGCCGACGATGTATTTCCTCGTGGCCGACCAGCTTTTGATTTTTGACCGCGTGGCGCAGACGATCACCGTGTTGGTCAACGCCATCTTGGAAGATTCCGCCAGCCCCGCCAAAGCCTACGAAAATGCCGTCGGCGAAATCGAACGGCTCGTCTCACTCTTGGAACAACCGAGCGAGCATCGTCCCGTCAGCGTACCGCGCGACGTGCCGGCCATGCCCTTCAAGTCCAACGTCACGAAGGAAAAGTTTTTTGAAAACGTGCTGGCCGCCAAAAAATTCATCACGGCTGGCGACATCATTCAAGTGGTTGGCTCGCAGCGTTTCTCCACCCCGGTCAAGGCTTCGCCGCTGGACATCTACCGTGCGACCCGTTCGATCAACCCTTCGCCCTACATGTTCCTGCTGGAGCTGGAAGGCTTCTCGCTCGTCGGGGCTTCGCCGGAAATCCATGTGCGCTGCGAGGAAGGCAAAAT
>JANYDP010000285.1 GCA_025363535.1 Verrucomicrobiota bacterium
TCGCTGGCCTGAATTCCAAACGCTACGACGTGATCATTTCCTCGATGAACATCACTGACGAACGCAAAAAGCAGGTGGACTTCGTCGAGTACGTAAAAATGTCGCAGCTTTTTGTCGCAAAAGCGGGCGTCAATGTCGCTACGGACAAGGACCTCGCTGGCAAAATTGTTGCGATCCAAGCCGATACGACGTCTTCCGAATTCGTGGAGAAGGCACAAAAAGCCGGCGTCAAAACCAAAGAAGTAAAAGCCTTCAAACTCGCGACGGACGTGTTCGCAGCCGTGAAAGCGGGCCAAGCCGAAGTCTTCGTCGTCGATGAGCCGGTGGGCCGTTATTACGCAAAGCAGGATCCAAAAACGTTCGTCGTCACGGGCCGCGCGATGGCGCCTGAACCAGTCGGGGTCGCCTTCCGCAAAGACGATTCTGACTTGCGCCAGGCGGTGCAAACCGTGGTGGACGGGATGATGAAAGACGGCTCGCTGAAGAAAATGTCGATCGCTTGGTTCGGTGGCGAACTCGGCGCCGGCTAATTTTTTCCGTCGACGGCCCCGCGCGTAAGAGCCGCGCAGCGTTTCTTCCCCGCCGTTCCTAACGTCACAACGAAGGATTTTGACCCGTCCATGCCCGATCAGATTTCCTTCTGGCAGTTTTCCATGGAAACCGTCGTCCCGCGCATGCTGGAAGGCTTGGGGCTTACGCTTCAACTAACAGTTTTATCTGGCATTTTCGGCATATCTTTGGGCGTTTTCATCTCCTTGGCGCGGATATCTCAAAGTAAATTCTTGAGCGTTCCGGCCGCGATCTACGTAACACTTTTCCGCGGCACGCCGCTTTTGCTGCAAATTCTTTTTATCTATTTCGCGTTGCCGCCGCTCCTTGACGCACTCATGGCGTCGCTGAATCTGCCAACTTCGGCGATCTACCGCTTGGATGCCTATCCGGCGGGCGTCTTGGCTCTGTCGATGAACGCCGCCGCCTATCTCACGGAAATTTTCCGGGCGGCGATTCAGTCGATCGACAAGGGGCAAATGGAAGCGGCCCGCGCGTTAGGCATGAGTTACGGCCGCGCCATGCGCCGCATCATCTTACCGCAAACGTTCCGCCGTTTAATCCCGCCGGTGGTGAACGAACTCGCGGCACTTGCGAAAGATACGTCGTTAGTTTCGTCGATCGCCCTGAGCGAAATGCTGTACGTCACGCAAAGGATCGGCGCGAAATATCTCCGGCCGTGGGAAGTCTACTTTTGGGCGGCGCTTGGCTATCTCATGATCGTGGTGACGTTGACGGCGCTCGCGACGTACCTAGAAAAACGCCTCGCCCGGCAAGAGGCCTAAAATAATGACGACGCCACCGTCCACCAACGTCCTAGAAATCAAAGACCTTCATAAGTATTTCGGAAAAAACGAAGTCTTGAAGGGGATCAATTTGAACGTTGCGCAACGCGAAGTCGTCGCCGTGATCGGCCCGTCCGGTTCGGGAAAATCGACCCTCTTGCGTTGCCTCAACTTCCTCGAAAAGCCGACGTCGGGCCGGATTTTATTCAAAAACGAATTGATCGGCTTTCGCGACCAAGGCGGCGCCATGGTGCCCCTGAAGGAGGCGGAACTAAACCGCCAGCGCTCGCACATCGGCATGGTGTTCCAGCGTTTCAATTTATTTCCGCATAAAACGGCGCTGGAAAATGCGGCTGAAGGGCCGCTTTCAGTGAAGAAGTTGCCACGCGCCGAAGCGCTCAGGGTCGCGGAGAAGCTCCTCAAGCGCGTCGGCCTTGCGGATAAAATGCACGAATATCCGGCGCGCCTCTCCGGCGGCCAACAACAGCGCGTCGCGATTGCGCGCGCTTTGGCGATGCAACCGGCGGTGATGCTTTTCGACGAGGCGACGTCGGCGCTCGATCCGGAACTGGTCGGCGAAGTGCTGCAGGTGATGCAAGACTTAGCCAAAGAAGGCATGACGATGGTCGTCGTGACGCATGAAATGGGTTTCGCTAAAGAAGTAGCGAGCCGGCTTGTGTTCATGGACGGCGGTGTCGTCGTCGAAGAGGGCGATCCGAAAACCGTGCTCGCCAACCCCCAGCATCCGCGTACCCGTGAATTTCTCCGCAAAGTTCTCTGACCATGCGGTCGGTCGGGTGGCCCGCCAGCGCCGGGCGATGCTGTTCATTTTGCCCGCCGGCTGCTTCCTAGGAATGTCGAGTTGGTTCGCCGCCGCGGCCGTGCTGCCGCAGTTGGCGGCGCGCTGGACCTTACCGCTGGCGGACGGCGGCATCGTGACGATGATGGCGCAATTGGGCTTCGTCACGTCGACCTTAATCTCGGCGTTGCTCAATTTGTCCGACCGCTACGAACCGCGCCGTCTGATCTTTATTGGGGCGACGATCGCCGCAGCCGCAAATGCCGCCACCGCTTTCGCGCCGGTGCTGGCGGTCGGCCTCGGTCTGCGTTTCTGTGTCGG
>JANYDP010000287.1 GCA_025363535.1 Verrucomicrobiota bacterium
CTCCTACGCGCTACCCACTTCCAGCCGCACTCACCCGTTTGAACCTTACATCGCGGTGAAACTCCAGATACTGGTTCGACTCAGGGTGAACTGTGCGCAATTGCAGATCGGGCGTGATGTGCATGCGTCGCTGGTCGTCGATCCGCCAATCAGACGATACCAGCATCCGTCCGTCATTTCGGAAGGTAATTAACCCTTCGTTGAACAGGGCATCAAGGTTCGGAACCAACAACAGGCCGTTGAAGTGATCCACTTTCTCCTGCACGCTGGAATCGGCCCACGGCTTGATGTGACTAGAACGTAGGACACGCTGCTCCTGCACGCTCGTGACAGCGCAAGAGCCTTGCCAGAGGCGCAGCAAATTGCCACGGAACAACCGCTGTGCGATGCCGCGGCTCTTGGTTGTGACCGCGCGGTCAATGCTGTTCATCCCAGCTTCGCTGATGACGGCATAGTCAGCCGGTTCCTCGGCCAACTGCATTGATTCGGCAGGGGCGAGTTCAGCCGCAATCGCGACCACGTTGAACACGAACTCACTCGGGCGATCTGTGAATCTGTTGCACCGGACCATAACCACCTTGCCGTGATAGGTGAATTGCGTCAGACGGTGATCGCGATAGAACAGATGAATCTCCTCGCCGTTGTTGGATGCACTTGCGATTCGCCCATCTGAGCCGTGTCCTTTCTCGCCGTCCCAAAATAACAGGTCACCGTCCAGAAAGTTCTTGTACGGCGTCATCCAACCCAGCCTTTCGCGTGTCACAAACAGAAATATCTGCCCCACACCTTTTGGTGTGAAGACACCGCGACCGATAGCCTGGAAACCAGCCAAGCCCCAAAGCTGGGCCAAGACCTTGCGATCATAGCCCTTGCCGATCTCCAATGGGTCTGAAAAACGCGACATTAAAATGCGATCCGCCAGCCGGTGCGGTTGACGCGAGCGGAACAGCGGCATGGTGCCAGGTTGCATACCCAGCACAAGCGCACGAATCCGTTTCTCGTTTCGGTACGAACGGCTTCGTGATGTCATTGAACTTGGCCAACTGGATGATTACCATGCGTGTTGCGCCATTTCACCCTCACGGCATGGCAACGCACGGACGCGGGATAAAGGTTTAACGCACCACCTCACCCAGAAAGCCCTCACCCCCAGCCCCTCTCCCATCCGATGGACGATGGTGGCGTCGGACTCTCTCCCGTTTCACGGCAGAGAGGGCGAAACGCACGCCGCGCACGGAATGACGCGCCCTACCTTGTTTGATGCGTTGAAAGCCGGGAACTGGTGCGGCAAGATGCGACCATGAAAATTGTTTCGCGTCCGTTGCTCGTTGTCATGCTGCTCCATTTGGCTGTTTGCGCCAACGGCGAGATGTCGGTCACGAATGAAGTGTTGCCCGGAGTTTTCATCCATGCCGAGACGCGGACGAATCCGCCGACGCGCTTGTTCGTGGCGGAGGTGAACTTAAAAAATCCGAAGCTGCGGCTCCGCGTGTCGGCGGGCGGCCCGGACCCGGACGGTCCCGGCAAATGGCAGACGACGCTGATGCCGCCGACGGAGATTGCCGCGCGGGAGAAATTTGATCTGGTGGTCAACGGAGATTTCTTCAAGGCGCGTGGCGTGAACGACGGCGAGGGAACCAACGCCGCCTTTCGCGCCAAACAGTGGGCACTGGTGGACGGGCCGGCGGTGACGGATGGAAAAACCTGGGCCACCACCACCAACGCGCGGCCGTGTCTGGTGGTTCACACCAATAATTTCGTGACGATTGAACGGCTCACCCGGCCTCCGGCGGACGCGTGGGAAGTCATCGCCGGGAACACGGTGCTGGTGAAGGATGGCGTCGCCGTGCCGCACCCGGGCAAAGTCCGTCATCCCCGCACCGTGGTCGGCCTCGACGCGACGGGAACGAAGCTGACGATTCTCGTGGTGGACGGACGCAAGCCGGGCATCGCCATCGGCATGAGCTATGACGAACTGGCGGCGGAAATGTTGCGGCTGGGCTGCGTTCAGGCGCTGAACCTGGATGGCGGCGGCAGCTCGGTGATGGCGGTGCGCGCGGTCGGCAAAGACAAAATGGAAATCCTCAACGCCCCGACCGACGGCCGCGAGCGCGCGGTGGCGAATGTGCTGGGGATTGCGGTGGGCAAATAAGTTTACGGATGGTTTTCACGGAACCCAAAGCGCCAGAGGACTGGCGCACTCCAAGACGCTTCGCGAGGTTCCGGGGCATAGAAAACGCGCCAGCGTCTTGGACTGCGGTAGTCCTCTACCGCTTTTTCTCCCGCGCGCATGGAGGCTCCTTGAGATTTCTTCCCGTTGGCTTCGCGCTTTGCTTCCGTTAAAGTGCGCGCTGCTTTGACGAAGAAGTTTGCCAACATTGCCGCCTATAAATTTGCCGCGTTGCCGGAGCTGCGTTCGTTGCGGGCGCGGTTGCTGGCGCTCTGCAAAGGCTGGGAACTCAAAGGTACAATTCTCCTGAGTGTTGAAGGCATCAACCTCTTTGTCGTGGGCGAGCGGGGGAAAATTGACCTGCTGCTCGCGGAGTTACGGACCATTCCCGGGCTGGCGGATTTGCAACCCAAGGTCAGCGAGACGGATCATCAGCCATTCCGCCGGATGCTCGTGCGGCTCAAGAAGGAAATCATCGCGTTCGGCGTCGAGGGCATCAATCCGGCGGAGCGGACGTCGCCCAAGCTGGCGGCCAAGGAACTCAAGCAATGGTTGGATGAAGGCCGCGCGGTGACGTTGCTTGATACGCGCAATGATTACGAGGTAAAGCTCGGTACGTTCAAGAACGCGCTGCCCATCGGCGTGGATCATTTCCGAAATTTTCCCGACGCCGTGCGCAGGCTTCCGCCCGCGCTGAAGGAGCAGCCCATCGTTATGTTTTGCACGGGCGGCATTCGTTGCGAGAAGGCCGGGCCGTTCATGGAGCGCGAGGGATTCAAAAATATTTTCCAGCTCGACGGCGGCATCCTGAAGTATTTCGAGGACTGCGGCGGTGCGCATTACGACGGCGAGTGTTTTGTGTTCGATCAGCGCGTCGGCCTCGATCCAAGTTTGCAGGAGACAGAAGCGGAGCAATGCTTCCGCTGTCAGACGCCGTTGACCGAAGCGGATCAGGCCGACGAACGCTACGTGTCGGGCCAGTCGTGTCCCTATTGTTTCAAGACGCCCGCGCAGCAGATGGACTTGAGCATCGCGCGACGGCACGAGACGATTCTCCGGGCCGTTACGCCGCTGCCGGGCAGCGTCCCGCGCGACAGCTACAAACCGCTCAACGTTCCGGAAGATTGCGACGGCAGGACTTTGCTGGAGATGCTTTGTCGCGTGGTGAAAAATGTCTCGTGCGAGTATTGGGAGGCGGAATGTGCGCGCGGCCTGATCGTGAACTTGGAAGGGGAGAAATTTTCCGACACGCAAATTGTCCGCGCCGGCCAGCGTTACCGGCACGTCTTTCCAAACGTGACTGAACCGAACGTGAATGGCGCGGTGGAAATTCTCCACGAGGACGAGGCGTTGATCGTGTTGAACAAACCCGCGCCGCTGCCGATGCACGCGGGCGGAAGGTTCTATCGCAACACGCTCCAGCATCTGCTCAACGCGGCGTATCATCCGCAGAAACCGCACCCGGCGCATCGGCTGGACGCCAACACGACCGGGATCGTGCTGGTGACGCGCACGCGGCATTTCGCTGGGAAACTGCAGCCGCAGTTCGAACGCGGGCAGGTGGAGAAAATTTATCTGGTCCGCGTGCAAGGGCGGCCGGACGCGGACGCTTTCAGTTGCGACGCACCCATCAGCACCGAGTCTGGCGAACTCGGTTCGCGCACAGTGGATGAGGCAGCCGGTGATTTAGCGTGGACGGAATTTCGTGTGAGCCAGCGTCTCGGCGACGGCACCACGTTGCTGGAGGCGCGGCCACTGACCGGGCGCACGAATCAAATCCGTGTGCATCTTTGGCATCTGGGTTTTCCCGTGGTTGGCGATCCGGTTTATCTGCCCGGCAAAAAACTGGGCGAGATGCAGACGGTTGGGGTGGGCGATCCGCCGCTGTGTTTGCACGCGTGGAAAATTAAATTTACCCACCCGTTGACGCAGCAGCCAATGGAATTCACCGCCCCACCACCCGGGTGGAGCTTGACGGGTGGAAAATAGTTTCAGTTCCGGGCTTGCCTATCGGCGGGTTGTCCGGCAGAAAGGACTTTGCCAATGCGCCAATCAATTCAACTTCGTGAACCGCCGCGCGACGTGGTCAGTCCGCCGCGGCCGCCGGTGCGCGCACGGAAGCTGGAGGCCATCAAGCCGCAGGACGATTCCCCGCTGCATTTTCTGGGCGAATTCGTGCGCGAGCCGTTGAAGGTGGGCGCGATTCTGCCCAGCTCCAAGGCCTTGTCGCGCGTCGTCGTCGAGAGTTGTCATATTCGTCCGGCGGACACAGTCGTCGAACTAGGGCCGGGCACGGGCGCGTTCACGGGATTGATTTTGAAACGCTTGAGCCATCGCGGCCGGCTGCTGGCGGTGGAATTGAATCCGACCCATGCGGACATTCTCCGCCGCCGGTTTCCCAAGTGCGAGGTCATTCAGGATTCGGCAGAGCATCTGAAACGGCATCTGGATGGCGAACTCGCGGACTGCATTGTGAGCGGGCTGGCGTGGGGTTCGATGCATCCGCGTCTGCAAAACCAGATTTTTCGGGCGATCCTTAGGTCGTTGAAACCGGGCGGGCAATTCATTGCTTTCGCCTATGTGCATGCCGCCTGGCTGCCGCCCGCGCGGCGGTTCCGGCAGCGGTTGGAGCGGCATTTCAAATCGGTGGAAACCACACCCATCGTCTGGCGCAATCTGCCGCCGGCGTTTGTGTTTCGGTGTGTGCGGGGATGATTTCTATTCGGAGAGTTTTTTGAGAAGCTAAATAAAAACGAAAAGCTCTTTATAGGTAATGACACGGAAAAGCCAGCAACCCAAGCCGCCATCGGAGGTGATTGTTTTCCACGACAGGGAGCGGAAAGGATGGAGTGTTATGGTAGGAACGCGACGACTTCGATCGGTTTTTAACACTCAGATGGCTGCAGAGGATTATTGCATCGCCAAGTTGCGGCAATGCCCGAAGACTGTTGGGCGTCTGACAGCGCAACATCAAGAGCTGCCAAAAAGTAGTGTGTGGACAGGTGCACCGTGGGATCACAATTTTGCCAATATCGTCAAGTGACAAATGCTAAACTTAATCCGGTCGATGCAAAGAATGTATGAAACCTGCACACCTAGTATGGAAAAGCAAGCTGGCACAGCTAGCTTGGATGATTAATAAGGCCATAGACAATGGGAATTACGATTTGCCTATTGAGGCTGTGCGGAAAGCTGCCGAACAGGAGCGTGTGATACAGTTTGTGCGTGAAAACCTACCAACTCACGCGTTGCTCGATCTTTCGCTCTTCACCGCTGATGACGAATCGGCGATAAACAGTTGGTTCATGCAAACAAACGGCAATCACGACATTCATATCGAAAAGCAAGGACTCTGCCTTTTACTTGCATGGACTATTGAAATGATGCAGCACGCGGGAGATCCTGAGGGCACAATGTAAAAAGCGCCAAAAGATAATTGCAAATACTTGTGCCGCTTCGCACCTTGCCTTGATCCGTGAATACGATACCTTCTGCCTATGGCCACGCTGCTTGATCGTATCACGTTTAACCCGAAACAGTGCGGAGGGCGTCCGTGTATTCGTGGGATGCGCATTCGCGTCAGTGACGTGCTCGATCTGTTCGCGTCGGGTTTGGATGCCGCCCAGATTCTCGCGGAGATGCCAGACTTGGAGTCGGACGACCTCAAGGCGTGTCTCACCTTCGCCCGCCGCCGCATTGACCATCCGCTTTTAGCCGCATGACAATCTGGGTGGATGCGCAGTTGTCGCCCCAGATTGCAAGCTGGATCAGCGCCAACTTTCCTGTCACCGCGCAGCCGCTGCGCGAGCTGGGGTTGCGTGACTCGGAGGACGACGCCATTTTTGCGGCGGCCCGAACTGCTGATGTCTTCGTACTCACCAAGGACAGTGATTTTGTCCGCTTACTGGAGCAACACGGCAGTCCGCCGAAGATTCTTTGGCTCACCTGTGGCAACACGTCCAACGCTGCATTGCAGAAGATTCTTGGGCAGCATCTTTCGACCGCTCTCGGTTTGCTTGCTGGTGGGGAAGATTTAGTGGAGATCGGTTCTGCGTGAACGCGCGAAAAGATAATTGCAAATACTTATTGCCATTTCCCCGGAATTGACCCACTCTCCGAAAGTCTGTTAGATAGCTTGTCTCTTTCAAGGCATGGTAAATCTTCAAGTGAACTGTGTTCAGTGATGATTTTAGGCCCGATGTTCGGGAACAGTCTGTGGAAAGTGCCGGTTTGTCGGACA
>JANYDP010000294.1 GCA_025363535.1 Verrucomicrobiota bacterium
TGCCGGAGAAATGCAGGCTGCCGTCGAAATTTTGCGAGATGCCTTGGATGTTCGGCTGGCCGTTCGTCAACGGCGTGCCGGTCGGCTGATAAATGTAAAGGTCGGACTCGCGCCGGGTGAACAGAATGGTTCCATCCGGCAAGGTGAGCATCAAGGTAGGCCAGCACGGCGAGTCAAAAATGGCCCCGCCGCCGGGCGCACTGACGCCGGTGAACTTGTTGCTGACCGAATCGTATTCAAAAAAACTGATTGGCGAGTTGAAGACATTGCGTGGATACGGCACGGGCGCAGTCGTGCAGAGAATTTTTCCGTTCACCAGCATGGCGGCGGGAGCGTCGGGCATTCCCTGACCGTTCGGAAAATCGGGCGCGGCCACCCAGCTTCCTACATTGGTGTTGCCGGACGGCGTGTAAATGGCGTTCTTGCCGTGATCGCCGAAACAGATGGCTTTGCCGTTCGGCAACAGAATGGACGGCCCCAGTTCCGCGCCATAAACACTCGTCAGCAGGAACGGAGCGGGCGCGTCACTGATCCATTTCCCCAGGGACGGGATGTAGCGCTCGGAACTGGTGGCAAGGAAATCCACGGTCAGGATGCTGTTGTCTGGCAGCTTCACCCAGTCCGATTCGTCCTGGCCGCCGAGGGTGGCATCGGCACTCGCCCAAGTGTTCGCGACGGGATCGTAAATCATCGTGAGGTTGTTCGTCGCCGGAGAAACGGGCGCGACCAACACCCGCCCGTCGGGCAGCGACATCGAAGAAGCATCCGAGATGTTGACGGACAAACTCGCCGGGACGGGAATCTGCGTCCAGGTGTTCGCCACTGGGTCGTAGATTTCCGATTTGTTGCCGCCGTCGCCATACTCACCGCCGGCCACCCACAAACGTCCGTCCCGCAAAACTTGCGAGGCAAAATCAAGGCGCGTGTCGGCCATCGCGGCGGTGCTGGACCAAGTGCCATTCACATAACTGCCCTGTGCGTCCGGCGTCAGCCGCAGCCAGCGCGGCCCGAAATTGGTGGAAAGATTTTCGCCGAGAACCGTGCCGTCGGAGAGCAGATGAAAATGCCCGACCTTCCCCGGCGGCAGATTGGCCAGCGGAATCCATGTCCGCGTTTCGAGGCCGGTCAACAGCACGTCACTGCCCACCGCAATGCCCATCGCGTTGAAAGCCACGACGCGGAAATGATAATTGTTGTTGGGCGTATTCGTGAGCGCGAGGCCGTTCACCGTCGTCCCCCACGTGTCGCTGTAGTTCGCGATGTTCGTCGGCGAAAAACTTCCGTAGCTCGTCGTCGGCCCATATTGAAAATAGTAGCTGGTGTTCGTGCCGCCGATGCTGATGGCCGCGTTGAGCGACGCGCTGGTGAACGTGAGGATCGAGGCCGGTTGCGTGACCGCCGAGGGCGCGAACGGTGCGACGGTGCCCTCGGCGGCTCCGATGTCCACATGATAACCGACGGCGCGAGGCGCTCCGCGCTGGTCGGTCGCAAAAAGATTTGTGACCGAATCATCCCCGTCATTGCTGGCGGGAGAATTCGCCAGCGGCGGCATGGTTTGCGTGCGCCCACCGTAGTTGCCGAGCGGCGCGAGTTTCGGGTTCACGGAAATGAGGCTGTGGGTAACCGAGCTGAAACCACCGCTCGCGGTGAGATCGGCGTCGGGATTGCCCGTGATGCCATAGATGATCGAGTTGGTGAGTGTCGCCGTCTGTCCTTTGTCAGCGTCGCGACCGACAATCACCGTCCCGCCGCAACACGTCTCCACGTTGCTGCAGATCGTGCTCTGTTTGATGACGAGCGTATTGCAATAATAGCTGTCCAACCCGCCCGCCGTGGTGGCCACGTTTCCCGCCAGCGTGCATTGGTTGATGGCCACCGAGTCGCTGAAATAAAATACGATTGCGCCGCCTTTGTTCGCCCGATTGCCGCTGAACGTTGAGTTGTTCAGCGTGGCCGAGGCATTAGCATCCACAAACAACCCGCCGCCCCAGCCGTAGGAATTCGTGGCCTTGTTGCCCGTCAAAGTGCATTGGTTCAAAGTGACACTACCCTGGCAAAAAAGCGCCCCGCCAAAATTTGGGGAATTCCCATTGGTCAAAATCAACGCATTCATCACCGCGCCGCCATTGGCGTTCATGTTGAAAATGCGCGACGCGCCGTTGCCATTGATCTGGATTCCGTTGGCGAGCGCCGACGCATCAATCGTCACCCACTTGGTCAAAGGGATTTCCCCGCCCGTGAGCACGATGCTTTGACCAGACAACCCTGGGGCAAAAGTGACGGTCGCGCCCTGCACTGCGCCCGCCATGACCGTGACCAGAGTGTTTCGCAGCGAGCCTGCGACCGAGTCCGCCGTGGTGCTGACGACCGACGCCGCCAGCGTTGTGATCGTGAAATTGTCCACCAACAAGGTCGCGTCGTTCGTGATGGCCGTGGTGTTTTGAACGACCA
>JANYDP010000296.1 GCA_025363535.1 Verrucomicrobiota bacterium
CGGCATACCCAAATTGACGAAGCCCTCGCCAAACTGCTCGCGGAAAAGCCTGAACTCGCCGGTGCAAACTTCCAAGCCTTGCGCGCTCAACTCGCCACGGCAGAACGAAGCCGGAAGCAGAAGGATTTGAGCCGCGTAGAATTGCTGACGCTGTGGGAAGCGCAGTTGAGCGACGCTGAACGCGCGTCGCTGCGCCAACTTTCCAAACTTCCGGGCAATGACTTGAATGAGAAAAAAATTGTCACGGTCAGCGAAGCCGTCCAATGGGCAGAGGAGCATTTGTTCGACCGAAACTCGGTCGTGCGTGAGTGTCAGGTATGGCAAGAGGCGCTCGGGCGGGCGCGGGGTGAAGGCTTTTCGGTTTCACAACTCAAGGAATTCACGCAACAGCGTGGTTACATCCGCGATGACGAGCGCCCAGGCGAAGTGACATTACGCGAAGTTCTGCTGCGCGAATGGGAGATCGTTCAGACCGCAAAGGAAGGCGTTGGTGACTCCTGGCCGCTGGTTGCGAATCCGCGTCCGGTAAATCCAAAGCTGGACGATGAGCAACGCCACGCACTTGATGCCTTGCTCTCCTCCCTCAACCTTGTTTCCGTGTTTCGCGGCGGCGCTGGCACGGGCAAAAGTTTTGTCCTGAACGAGCTGGTCGAACAACTTCGGGAGTCTGGCCGGCGCATCGTGGTTCTCGCGCCGCAGCGTCAGCAAGTCGTGGAAATGGAAAAGGCGGGATTCCCGTCGCCCACTACGGTTGCCAATTTCATCCTCAAGCGCGAACTGGCTGAACGCGCGGTCGTCGTGGTGGACGAGGCGGGGCAAATTGGCGGACGGCAAATGCTCGAACTGATGCGGCTGGTCCGGGAGCGGAATGCCCGGTTGATACTTTCGGGTGATACACGGCAGCACGGAGCGGTTGAGGCTTCGGACGCATTGCTGGCAATTGAGCGGCACTCCGGCGTCAGGCCAGTCGAGTTGCACAAGATTCGTCGGCAAGACCCGGCACTTGGCAAAGACGCCGATGAGCGCACACGCATCAGGGATTATCGCAACGCAGTCGAATCAGCGGCGGCGGGCAAGTTGAGTGAATCGTTTGAACGCCTCGACAAGATGGGTGCGGTGGTGGCGTGCGGCTTGGGCGATCAGGCTGACAAGCTGGCGGAAGAATATCTCCGGCTCGCGGAACAAGAGGCTTCGGCGGTGGTCGTCTCGCAGACCTGGGGCGAAGTGCATCGGGTTAATGCGCATGTCCGGGATGCACTCAAGTCCAAAGGGTTGCTCGGTGCAAACGACACGACGGTTCAAGTTCTGGACAAACTCGACCTGACGAATGCGCAGAAACGGGACGAACGCTTTTACCCGCCTGATGCCGTCGTCGTCTTCAATCAAAAAGTGCGCGAAGCTGAACCCGGCGCGAAAGGAAAGCTGGCGGGCATTTTGAAATCAAGCGTGCTCGTCGAGGTCGGCGAAAGGCTCATCACCGTTTCAAACAAAATGCTCGGTCACGTTACGGTTTATCTCCCGCGCGAAATCTCGGTCGCACAAGGCGACCGGCTTCATCTCAAAGCAAATCGCAAACTGGCGTCAGGTGGTCGCGTCACGAATGGCGAACTTGTCACCGCGAAAGCGGTTCGTCCCGATGGCGGAGTTGAACTGACCGATGGCCGCGTCTTAGACAAAAGTTTCCGCGAGTTTCTCCCCGGCTACGCGGTCACGTCCTACGGATCACAAGGCAAGACTGTGGATTACGTTTTATTCTCCGATTCCACCGTCAAGGCCGCGACGAACGCGCAGCAATGGTATGTGACCATTTCGCGCGGACGGCGTGGCATCCGAATCTTCACGCCGGACAAGGAGCAACTCCGCGAGAATGTCGCGCGCTCCGGCCACAGGCCGTTGGCGATGGAGTTGGCGGCCGGTTTTGTCCCGCACCGTGGCATCCGCCTTTGGGATCGCTTGTACGGTCATCTTCTCCGATTTGGACAACGCGCCGCCGACACGTTTTGTCGGTTGAAACTGGCGCGTCGTCGTCACCTGAAAACCACACAAAAACATGAACACAAAAACACCCGAATGTTGGTCGAGCGACCCGAACGCTCACGGCGTCAAAATCGAACTATCGGCTGAACGGAGTCTGTTGCTGCCGTTTGACCAGTTCGCTTTTGCTGAACTCAAAACCGAAGGGAAACAGCAACACCTTCGCTTGGTCTTTGCGACTCACGAAGTGTTGATTCGCGGCAACGCCTTGCGACGAATCGAAACGACGATGCAGCGAATGGAATTGTCCTTCCTCGCCGCGTTGCCGAGCAGTCAGCGCTCCCTGATCCCAGAGGGCCAACCGGTGATTCTTGAAGTCACCGTGAAAGAGGCCGAACACGACAGGGACTCTTGAATCTCACCTTCGTTTTCATAACCATTCAGGGATATGCCGAAGGTCAAAGTAACCACATTAAAGCAGTCACCATACGTTTGCACTCGTAACGACAAGCGAGTTGACCCGACTCGACAAGGCGTTGAGAAGGCCATTAAAGAAGAAAGATTCTGTAAGAGAATCATGGATCAGGATTACGTCAGTTTTGTGGACGAGGTCGCAAAATCAATACAAGACCCCAACGAAATAGACCGCCTTGTGCATGAGTATCATAATGAGCGAATCGCAGAACTGGTGCGAGCCAAGGAGGATTGGCTTGATAAACCTGACTCTTGGCCCATCAAAGCAAATCAGTTCAATCAGGTTATTGAGGGCAATCACCGACTCAGGGCGATTCGTTACCTGGAGTTGGATGAAGTAGAAATTTCCTTCGTTCAAGAAGCCGCCCCTCGATTCGGGTATGATTTACCCGAAATTTGGTAAAGAAAAAGGCAAGTCTCTGGCCGATTACAGATTAAGCTCCGTTGAGCTTAACTGAAAAAATAGCCGAGACTACGAAGACTGGTGTGGTTGGGATTACCAATCACGATGTGGTCGAGAACTTCGATCTTGAGAAGTTGGCCGGCTCGGATGAGGTCGCGGGTGATTTTGATGTCCGCTTCCGACGGAGTTGATTCTCCGCTCGGATGATTGTGCGCGATGATGATTGCAGATGCACTCGCCATGATGGCTAAACGGAATACTTCCCTTGGATGACAGAGAATTGTATCCATCGTCCCAATGGACACCAGATAGTGCCCTTTGACGCGCCGACGTGTGTTGAGGATGAAAACCACCAGACATTCACATTCAGAATTGGAATAGGGATGAGACGCAATGTGCGTTTTCCAATAGGCGGCTGCCTGATCTGGTGTTTCACAGTGCTGCATAGCTTCGGGTGTGGGACATTCCCGCAATGAAATGATTTTCCATTCCTGCGGTTGAGCCGGGAATTTTACCGGCTTGATGATTTGGTTGATGGGCTGCGGAGTGGGTGCGGGGCATCCAGTGGAGATGAGGTTTTCTGTTGTGTTCATGTTTTGCGTTTCGTTCTGA
>JANYDP010000356.1 GCA_025363535.1 Verrucomicrobiota bacterium
CACCGGCTTTCATGGTCGGTCAAAATTGAAAATCTGGTTCACGACGGTACCCACGTTGCGCGCGGCGAAAACCTGCTGCGCATCTCCGGTTCCGCCCGCGCGATCTTGAGCGCCGAGCGCGTGGCACTGAATTTTGTGCAACGCCTGTCCGGCGTCGCCACACTCACCGCGCAGTTTGTGGACGCTGTCAAAGGCGCGCACACGCAGATTCTCGACACGCGCAAAACCACGCCCGGCTGGCGGCGGTTTGAGAAATACGCCGTGGCCTGCGGCGGCGGGCGCAATCATCGCATCGGCCTCTACGACCAGGTGCTGATCAAGGACAACCATCTCGCCGCGTTGCGCGGTGAACAGCCCAACGCCATCGCCGCCGCCGTGGCGCGCGCGCGCGAAAAATTTCCACAGCTCAAGGTCGAGGTCGAAGCCGACACGCTGGAGCAGGTCGAGCAGGCGGCGGACGCGGGCGCGGACATCATCCTGCTCGACAACATGAACCTGGTGCAGTTGCGGCTGGCGGTGCAGAAAATCCGGGGCCGCGCGCAAACCGAGGCAAGTGGCGGCGTAAACTTGGCAAGCGTCCAGACGATTGCCGAAACAGGCGTGGATTTTATTTCCGTCGGCGCGCTCACGCACTCGGCGCGGGCGGTGGACATTGGATTGGATTTTGAGGAATGAAATTTGATGAACACGGTTTTGACGCAAATTTTGCTAATTAGCACGAATTTAATTGGCGAAAATTTATTCAATTCGCGTCAAGACTTTTGGTTTAGAAACTCATGACCACTGACGCACAAATTCTTTCCGCGCTGCGGGCGGATGCCACGGGCGCTTCCGGCGCGGAGCTGGCCACGCGGCTTGGCATCAGCCGCGCGGCGGTCTGGGCGCGCATCGAGGAATTGCGGCGCGTGGGCTACGAGATCGTAGCCGGGCCGCACTTTGGTTATCGCCTCGTCAGTTCGCCGGACGCGCTGCACGCGGATGACCTGCTCGCGCGCCTCGGCAAAACCAAGGTCATCGGCCGCGACATTCGCGTGTTTCAGGAAACCACCTCCACGAACGACATCGTCGAGAAACTGGCGCGCGACGGCGTGAAGGAAGGCGCGGTCGTGTTTGCCGAATCGCAGACCCGGGGCCGGGGCCGGCTCGGTCGCGTGTGGATGTCGCCGCCGGGCAAGGGGCTGTGGTTTTCCATTTTGCTGCGGCCGAACCTGCGGCCCGTGGAGACAACCCAGCTCACGGTCGCCTCGGCTACGGCGTTGCGCCGAGCGATCCGGGACGTGACCGGTCTCGCGCTCGACATTAAATGGCCGAACGACCTGTTAATCGGCGGCAAGAAGGTTGTGGGCGTCCTGACCGAAATGAGCGCGGAAGTGGATCGCGTCCGCCATGCGATTCTCGGCATCGGCGTGGATGTGAATTTGAGCGCGACAGAATTTCCGCCGGACCTGCGCAAGCTGGCCACGTCGTTGAAAGTGGAAACCGGCGAACCGGTGTCGCGGCCCGAACTGGCGGCTGCGATTTTGCGGGAGCTGGATGTTGATTACGCGCGGATCTGTTCCGGGAAGTTTCCCGAAGTCGCAGATGAATGGGAGGCCGGCTGCGCCACGATTGGCAGAAACGTGTCGGTGCAGATCGGCGCACGGAAAATTTCCGGCCGGGCGGAAGCGCTCGACGACGACGGCGCGCTGCTCGTCCGCACGGAACACGGCCACTTGGAACGCATCATCGGCGGGGATGTGACCTTGGAGAAATGAAAAATGCAAAATTAAAAAGGCTGACTGGCCGCGTTGTGGTTCGTTTTTGCATTTTTAATTTTTAATTGTCCCATGATTTTACTCTTCGACATCGGCAACACGAACACGCACCTCGGCCTGGCAAATGCCCGCCGCGTGTTGAAACAAACCGACATCCCGACCGCCGCATGGTTCAACGGCAAAGCCTTGGCGCTCGTCCGCAAGTTCGTCGGCAAAGGCAAGCTGGAGGGCGCGGCTTTGTGCAGCGTGGTTCCCAAGGCCACGCCGTGCGTTGCCAAGGTGGTGAAGGCGATTTGGAAGTTGGAAATGCTGGAGCTTTCACCCGGCACGATTCGCGGAGTGGGTATTGATTATCCCAAGCCCGCTTCGATTGGCCCGGATCGTCTGGCCAACGCCGTGGCGGCACGGCAGCGGTTTGGCACGCCGGTGGTTGTGGTGGATTTCGGCACGGCGGTCACGTTCGACGTGGTGGATGCGCGTGGGAATTATATCGGCGGCATCATCGCGCCGGGTTTGTCGGCCATGACGGATTATCTGCACGAGAAGACGGCGTTGCTGCCGCGCATCAAAATCCGCGAGGTGAGTAGCGCCGTCGGCAAAAGCACCGAGCACGCGATGCTGGTCGGCGCGGTGCATGGCTATCGCGGGCTGGTGCGTGAACTGATCGCCCAGTTGAAATGCGAATTGAAAACGAAGCGGCTGCCGGTCATCGCCACGGGCGGTTACGCCAAGCTGATCGCCGCCAAGCTGCCAGAGATTTCCGCCGTCGCGCCGAACCTCACGCTGGAAGGGTTGAGGCTGGTCTGGCAATCCCACGCCACGCAGCAGCGCGCCGGCATAACGTCGGAGGCGCATGGCATCTGAAGCCGAACTGCTCGCGCGCTGCCGCCGGGGCGAAGCCGATGCCTGGGACGAATTGTTCGACCAGCATTACGCAGCAGCGGGGCGGTTTATTTTCCAGCTTGCCTCGGATTTCACCGTGGAAGATGCGGAGGAGATTTGCCAGGAAGCTTTTTTATCCGTCATTAAAAACCTCAACACGTTTCACGGCGAAAGCCAGTTTCAGACGTGGCTGTTCCGCATCGCCGCAAACAAGGCCCGTGACTTTCGTGAACGGCGCGATGCCGCCAAGCGCGGGAGCGGGCAACGGGCCGTTTCGCTCCAGGCCGAGGATCCC
>JANYDP010000391.1 GCA_025363535.1 Verrucomicrobiota bacterium
CCATCAAAGCCACCGCCGGGGCAGTGATTTTTCCTGAGCCTGCCAAATTGCCTGGACTCAAATTTCCGCTTTCCGCTTTCCGCCTTCCGCTTTCGTTTGAAGGGGTTCCCGCAATCGTCTCCACCCGCGTCCCCACTTCGCTGACGTGCTGGTAGCGCAGCTCCGGTTCCTTGGCGAGCGAGCGCAAAACGACTTCGTCCAGCCGCACATCGACCCCGACTTTCTGCGACGGCGATTGAAATTTCCCGAGCGGCAGTTCGCCCGTGAGCATTTCGTAAAACACCACGCCGAGCGAATAAATGTCCGCGCGATGATCCACGTCCTGCGGCCGCTCGACCTGTTCTGGCGCCATGTAATGCGGCGTGCCCATCACGTCGCGCACGCCGGTCAGCCGCAAATCTTTCTGCTCCTGCCCGAGAATTTTCGCCAGCCCGAAATCCGCGATCTTCACGCGGCCCTTTTTGTCGAGCAGCACGTTCTCCGGCTTGATGTCGCGATGCACGATGCCTTCGTCATGCGCGAACTGGAGCGCGGCGCAAATCTGCGGAATGATTTCCATCGCCTCGCGCGGTGAAACTTTTCCCGCCTGCCGCAAGTTCGGCCCGTCCACAAATTCCATGATGAAATAGTGAAGCGGCGCGGCGTCAGGCCGGTGGCCCGGCATCTCGCCGAAATCAAAAACGCCCACGATGTTCGGATGACTCAGCCGGGCGAGCGCGCGGGCTTCGCGGGAAAAGCGTCCGGCAAAATCCAGATCGCCGCCCGAACGCGGGGCGAGAATTTTCAGCGCCACAAACCGATCCAGCGCCGGCTGCCGCGCCTTATAGACCGCGCCCATGCCGCCCTTGCCGATGAGTTCGAGAATTTCCAACTGCGGGAAAAGTTTTGCCAGCTCGGGAATCGTGGGCGGCACGAACGCCGGCGTGCCCGGCGGCACGCCACCTTCGGTTCCCATGCCGCGCTGGAGCAGGCACGCCGGGCAAAGACCTTCCGGCGCGTCGGGCTGCAAGGTCGCGCCGCATTGCGGACATTTGCGCGGCATGACCTGGGTGGCGGGAACGATGGGCGGGGGTTGAAGGGGCTGTTGATTACCGCTGCTTTTGTCCCTGGAGAACTTTCGCGTAACCAAAACGATCACGACCATCGCGACCACAGCCAGAAACGTTAAAATCAAGAAGCCCACGGCGAACAGTCCAAGGATACTGGGTTCCGCCAACATCACATTTCTCATAAGGTAAAATCGAAATTCTTCATTCCACCCGTTACAGAAGAACTTCCGGCGAAAGGTTACGAGGAAAAAACGGAAAGCGGAAACAGCTAAACCGCGCGGCTGGCCGTCTTGTTTTCGCTTTTCAACCTCACCCCGCCAGTGCGGCAAATAAATTGCGAATCTCATCCTCCACCTCGCCGGGCGTCGCCACCGTCTCACCGATTTCTGCGCGGAGCAGTTCGCGGTAGCGCGACCGCAGCCGATGCACCGCCACCTTCACCGCTCCTTCGGTCGAGTCCAGGCGCGTGGCGATTTCGGCGTAGCCCACCGCACGGCTCGCCTCGGTCAGCGTCGGCTTCAATTGCTCGAACAAGTTTTCTTTGCCGTCGCGGGCGTATTCGGCGCGCAGCCGGCGCAGCACCTGATCCAGCAACGTGAGCGCCCAGCGCCGCTCGTAGATTTTTTCCGCCGTGGTTTGGTCGGCGGGTTGAAATCCAAAACTGGTCTCGGCGTTCGCGGCATCAATCGGAATCGGGATTTGTCCACCGCCGCGCTTCTGCGCTTGGGATTTATCCCATTCGTTCGCGAGAAAATGTTTCAGTGCGGCGAGTAGAAAGGAACGGAAGCGGCCCTTCGAGCGGTCCACCTCGGCCAGATAATTTTTCTCCAGCAGCCGCGCGAAAAATTCCTGCGTCAAATCCTGCGCGTCATGCGGGTTGTGGCCCTGTCGCCGCACAAACGCGTAAATCGGCGGCCAGTAGGCGCGGCAAAGTTTTTCCAGCGCCACGCGGGCGTGCGTCGTGTCGTTGCGTCCCGCCGCCACGACGATGCTCCAATGTGTGGGTGTGAAATTTCCCGCGACCGGCGACGGTGAATCCTTCGTGTGGTCGGTGGAGGTCATGCGTTGAGCTTAACCAGTGTGCCGTCTTTGCGAAGCTGAAACCGTTGACCACGCCATTCAATCGTGTGGCCCGCGAAGGCGCAAAGCCAGATGACCACCTGCATCAAATCCTTGATCGGTGCCAGCCAGTAGAACGCAAGGTGAGTCCAAGATTGGGTCAACTGCTGCTGTAAATTCAAGGCGACGAACATCCGCACGGACAGCGCCAGCGCGAAGAACAGCAGCGAACACTTGCCTGGCGCAAGCAGGAGCCACAGCAGCGGCCACCAAATTGGATTGCTCAGAATGCTGAAAAAATACGGTGCCGGCTGGCAGACGCGCACCGTCCGCGCCCAGCGCAGTTGATGCGCCCAAACCGCCGCCCACGTCTGCGGCGCGTGCCAACATTCCACCACGACCGGGCAGAGTTCGATGCGATGACCTTGCTGCGCGATGCGATGGCCGAGTTGGTAATCGTCCGCGAGACAATCCGCGAGCGCTTCAAAGCCGCCAATTTCCGCGAGATTTTTCCGCCGCGTCACCATCACCGCGCCGAGCGCGAAGTCGAGCGGCTTCAAACTTTTCGATTGCAACACCTGGCTCCAGAAATCCGCGTTGATGGCGATGGCCTCCCATTGCATCGCCAGCGTGGTCGGATTGGCGAGACGATAGAAGCAGTTGACGAGGCCGATTTCCTGGGAGCGCTGGCGTCCCGCCGGCGGGTGGGTCGTTTGTGGATCAGGCGACTCGCCGACAGGACGCCGACGCTCCCGGTTGGTCAGCGGGGCAACCGCCTCCGCCAGAAAGTCCGGCGGCACCAGCACATCGGCGTCGCTGATGACCAAAACGTCGTGCCGCGCGTGGCCGACCAGCTGCGCGAGGTTGGAAACTTTTCCGTTCGTGCCGAGTTCGCCGGTGGTCAGCACGAGTTGCGCGGCGCAAGTTGGAAACTTCGCGATGAGTTGGTGGATGACCGGAATCGCCGTGTCCGCCGCCGAATGGACGCCGAATAAAATTTGAACCGGCCCGGCGTATTCCTGCGCGAACCAGCTTCGCAGGCATTTCTCCGTGTGCGCGTCGCAGCCCTTGACCGGCTTGAGCAGCGTGACCGCAGGCTGGAGCGCCGAACTCCGGTTCGGCTCGTTCGAGG
>JANYDP010000409.1 GCA_025363535.1 Verrucomicrobiota bacterium
AGGATCCGAACGTGAAGAAGACGACGCCTCTAGTTCCCCCGTCGCCGCCAGGACCGCTGACGTCGGCGGTCGATCCCAAGCCCGAAGATGACGAGCCAATTTCGACCACGCCCGCGACCGTAACTCCCGCGGTGCAACGAGTCACTTTTGCCAACAACATGTTTTTCGACGGGCACTCGCTGACGTGCCTAAATTTCAAAACGGGCGTCGTGTCGGTCCAAGTGATCGAACAAAAATACTTCGGAACGGCTATCAGCATCGTCGTCGATCGGCCGACAGGCCCTGCGACGATCAGCATCAGTTCCGCGGCCAGCACGCAAATTCCAGACTGGAAACCGTTTTGCGGCGCGCATCCAAACATGCCGCAGGCCGTTCCGGTCGACGGCGACCGCGATCCGACCTACCTGCAACCGTCCGTCAAAGGCGACCAAGCATGCCTGGAAATCGATGACGGCGCTCGCGGCCACCAGCCAGGCGGAACGCACATCGTCGGCTTCGACTTCGGCTTGCAACCCTGCCCCTAACTTGTCCTTGTGCCGCTGAAGACACAGCGCGGCCTTCGGGTCCGTAGTGCTGTTGCTTTTTGGACTCACTCCTGGCGCCGCCCGCGCTGAAGCGGACCGCCTCCGCCCCGAAAAACGCCCAGAGGCGCGCGCAACGGCAGGCGCGAACTTTGCATTCCAAAAAAATTCAGCATCAGCGTGATCTAAATGACGTAGCGATTGCGCGTTCAAGAGTAGGGCAACACGTCGAAATGCCATTCCGTCTGGAGGGAAATCGGATGGATAAGGACCGCATGCGTAAGCACCTGAGTCGTTTTGGATGGACGGCGTGGGTGTTGATAGGCGGGGCTTTGATGGCTGCGATGCCGGACAAGGCGACGACTATCGTCCTCGTTTTTGGCTTCGGAATGGTTGCGACAGCGTGACGAGGACGCCGCACCGGGCATTAGAATCGGTAAATTAAACCGAGCGGAATCGACGTGCTCTTCTGCAGGTAGGCACCTGGCGTCGAGCCGGTGCTGTCAACTCCCAGCGAGGCCTTGCGGTAAACCAGCCCGGTCGTCAGAGTTAGCGAATAATAGTTCATCGTATCCTTGCCGCGTTTTTCTGATTTCGGCATGAAACCAAACTGGCCGCCGACGGCGTATTGGGTGTAGGGCCGCAACTGGTCGAGGCCTGCAAATATAGACATCAAATCGAGCCAACCAAAGCCAGCCAATTCTTTCTCATCGTTACCAGGACCTACAGAAGCGGGCTCGTAGTGATAGCCGAGCATGATGTTGCCGTTGTCCACCAAATGCAAAATGCCGCCGATGCGGACGCTCAACGTGTCGTAAACATCTTTTTTTCTCGTTTGAAAATCGTTCAGAGAAATGACCGTTTGCGAATGATTAGCGCGCGTGTATTCAAAATCCGCCAGCAAGCGGATTTGCCGTGAGGCGACAAACTGCAATCCGGCGAGGAACGAATTCCCGATCTGGAGATAACTTTGGTCATTGACCGCCCCGTTGGGGCTGACCGCCGGAGCGGCGCCCGCAGAGCCGGAACCAGATTCGCCGCCCGCGCCGCTTGCGAGCGCCAGCAGCGGTGAATCGAGCGAGTAATTGACTTTTAGCGAGTGAAACAGGCCGAACGACAAGCCGAGCGCTAAACGGCCCGGGATCGCATCGACGCGAACGCCGGCCTTAACGTCCGTCAAAGAACCTGAACCGGTGCCCGTTACGAGCGGCGAATTGGTGCTGCTGGCGTTGCCGGCACCGGAGCCCTTGCCCGAAACGGTCAGAAAATTTAAACCGAAACCGACCATCCGGCCGATGCGATAACCCGCGACGACGTGCGCGACGAAACTCACATCTACTTTCGCTTTGACGTCTAGATAGTTGATCGTTTTGAGGAGCAAAAGCGGCAGGCGGTTCACTTCGATATCTTTGCTGACTAGACCGCCCGGCACAATGAAGCCGCCGATCCCCAGGCTGCTATTCACTTTGTAAATAAAAGCGGGCAGCCCGACCGGCAGCGATACGCCGGAATCCGACTTCTGCAGGGTCTCGAATCCTGGATAACGCGCCAGAAATTCATTCGAG